>DBIX01000056.1 GCA_002297005.1 Cyanobacteria bacterium UBA791
ATAATAAATATATAAGATAAAGAAAGAGAGAATTAAAAATGCAAATTGTAAATACAGGTAGCGTATATAGAATTTATGATAACAGTGTTCAAACTTCAGATCTTTTACCTGCTCAAAGTTATCAGGTAGAGTTTAGTCCACAGTCAGGTTTTTATTTGTCAAAATATGATGATATTATTATGTCTGAAAAGATTTATGGAGTACATATTGAAAAAGTTCAAAAAGTTTTAAATTCTTTTGAATCATTTAAGAGAAATCTTGGTGTAATTCTCTCTGGAGATAAAGGTATTGGAAAATCTCTTTTTGCGAAATTACTTGCGGCAGAGGGTATTAAAAAAGGTTATCCTCTTATAATTGTAAATTGTTATTATCCAGGCATTGCTGATTTCCTCACTTCTATTCAGCAAGAAACTATTGTACTTTTTGATGAATTTGATAAAACTTTTTCTGGAAAAAGAGAAGATTCAAATTCTATTGGAGATCCACAAACAGAAATGCTTACTCTTTTTGATGGGTTAAGTCAAGGTAAGAAGTTATTTGTAATTACTTGTAATGATTTACGAGGATTAAATGATTATTTGGTTAATAGACCAGGACGTTTTCATTACCATATTCGTTTTGAATATCCAAGAGATACAGAAGTAAGAACTTATCTTGAAGATAAAATTTCTCCATCTATGTATGGTGAAATTGATAAAGTTGTTACTTTTAGTCGTAAAATTAATCTTAATTATGATTGTTTGCGGGCTATTGCTTTTGAACTTTCTCTTGGAAATAGCTTTGAAGAAGCTATTAAAGACTTAAATATTCTTCGTCTTGAGAAAGAAAGTTATACAATGATTCTTTATTTTAAAGATGGTGGTCATGTTAAGAGAACTGCTTATCTTGATTTATTTGAAGAAGAGAGTGTCAATATTGAATGCTATGACGAAAATGGTTTTAGTTTTTATGTTGGTTTTGAAACTGGAGATGCCATTTATGATTATGGTAAAGGTGGTATGATTGTAGACGGCAAGAAGATTAATCTTGATTGGATGCCAAATTATTATGATGAAGATGATGAGCAGGAAGCTCTTAAAAAACGTCAACAAAGACAAGTTGATTATCTTGCTCTTCGCAGAACCGGAATGAAAAATCTTCATTATGCACTTTAATAAAAATTTGATTTTTTAAAAAATAAATGTTATAATAAATATATAAAGTTAAGAAAGACACTTCTTCAGCAATTAAAAGAAAATGGTTAATAAAATTGTACTTTGAAGTGATTTTTAGAGGGTTCGAGCCCCTCAAATGAAAAATAAAGTGTCTTGATAAACTATTCAAGATAAGCCTCCTGTCGGAGTGCAGGAGGTATTGAGCTGGTGTGGTGGAACGGTATACACGGCGGACTTAAAATCCGCTGGCTCTGGGCCTTGCGGGTTCGAATCCCGCCACCAGCATTGACTAAAAATCAATAGGAGGAATTAAATATGTTCTATCATATTGGTACAGTTTTCTAAGTCCTTAGAAAGGAGGATTTAGATAATGAGTAGAAGTTATAAAAAAACACCTTGGTCTGGAGATAAAAAAGGTAAAATTAAGAAAAGAATTGCAAATCATACAGTTCGTTCTTGGTTAAAACAGCATCCAGATGTAAAGCTCTCAAGAAGTGATTTTAAAAAAATTTATGATACTTGGGATGTTTGTGATTATGGATATAAATCAACTTGGAAAGAATACTGGGAGAGTGAAATTAGACATTATTATTGGTATCAAATGAACTGTCCTTGGATGAAAAATACTAAGTATGGTAAATATCCAGATAAAAAAGAGTCTTATAGACAATGGTATAAATGGTATAAAATGAAATAATTTGATTTTTATAAAATTTTTTGATATAATAAATATAGAAAGTTAAAGAACTTTCCTCTTTTTAAATTTCCTCTTAAAAATAGCAAATGTTTTAAACATTTGCTAAATATGCGGGTGTGGTGTAGTTGGCAACATTCATGCCTTCCTTCTAAACTTATAAATTAAAAAAAATATATGGAATTATCAACACAGTACAAAGGTACAATTACTGAATTACAAGTAGCGACTTACTTGTTATCGTTAGGATACAATGTATCTCAACCATTAACTCAAGATAGCAAATATGATTTAATTGTTGATATAAATCATCAGTTAATTCGTTTGCAAGTTAAAACTTCTCGAAGAAATGAAAATACTCAAGGTTTTAGTATTAAGTTTAATTGTAGGAGTACAACAAATAATGTAAGAGAATGTAAACAGCGATATTACTCAGAAGAGGATGTTGATTTCTTTGCAACATGGTGGGATAATCAAGTATATTTAGTTCCTGTTTCTGAATGTAGTGCTGAAAAAACTTTATGGATTGATAAGCCTTCTAATCCAAAAAGTTGTTATTCAAGAGATTATATAGCAGAGGAGGTTTTGAAAAATTTATAAGCATTGGAAGGAAAGCATGTGTCACGGGTTCAAATCCCGTTACCCGCTTTAAAGAGCCATAAACTGCAAAACTAATTTATATCTTTCAGTAGATATTATTGGGTAAAATCTTCTACATATTCAAATGTAATAGATTTAATAATGTAATGCTTCTTAGTAGACTAAATAGGCTAGGCTCTTGATATATAAAGCAGTATTAGTGAAAAGAAGCATCTTTTTAATTTTTTTAATGGTTTTATAATTTACATTAAGGCATAAACAGCAATCGTTGATTTAATTCAAGCAAATATTTTATTATATGACAATAAAACATATTTTTGAAAAAGGATGATTATTATGCCTAGAAAAAGGGGCATTTTGCCCCTTTCTTTGTGCCAGTAGCTCAGTTGGTAGAGCACCGGACTTTTAATCCGGGTGTCGCGGGTTCAAGCCCCGCCTGGCACACTATCCAAAAGGAGAGTAGATATGAAAATTATGACATCTTATTTTTATCAAATTCGATTTTTTAAACCTTATATGATTCCTCTCAGTACAGCTAAATGGGATCCAAAATGGTTTCATAGAAACCAAGGTCAAGATTATCAATTTAAAGATAAAAATGGAGTATGGAATGGTTTAAGAGCAGAGCCATTTGCGCCAGGTCCTTTATGTGAAGGATTATGTTCAGGTTCAGAAGGATGTGCAAATGCCGCAAGTGATTGTATGTTTTTAAAAACATATAGAATGCAATTAGAGCATTTAGATTTTCAAAATATTCTTTTAAGGATTGAATCTATTGGAAATGCTGTTAAAGAACGAGAAGGATTCCAAGAGGAGCCAGTTGTAATTTTAATTGTACATGAAGCTTTTGGAAATCAATGTTCAGAACGTGGACCAATTCAAGAGTGGTTTGCGGACAATGGATATCCAATAGAAGAATTCCAGGCGGGGTAGCCAAGTTGGTTAAGGCGGCAGTCTGCAAAACTGTTATTCAGGGGTTCGAGTCCCCTTCCCGCCTCTTAAAAAATCTTAATTGATTTTTTAAAAAATTTATTATATAATAT
>DBIX01000009.1 GCA_002297005.1 Cyanobacteria bacterium UBA791
AAAGATTTCCATAAAAATATTATATTATAAATTAATTCAAATATTGTCATGAAAAATTTTTTTTCATGTTAAAATTATTTCAAGGAACAAACTCATGAGAATATTCGAGGTTAAAAATAACCTGGTAAAAATTTTTTATGAAACAAGTGACAACTTGTTCTTATCCGGATTTGTAATGATTAAGGATAGCAGAGAATCTTACATCGGTCAGATTATGCACCTAGAATCAAGCAAACACGGTAATGTTGCCATTGCCAAAATTATTTTTAACATCACGGAAGAAGGCGTTATCACTACTTATTCAGGTTCAATTCCTGCAATTAATAGTGCTATTTCTAACATCAATTCTGTTGATTTCCTTAAACTTATACAAGGTCAAAACCCAATATTAATTGGTGAATTCATTGATAATGATATCTTGGTTTCACTAGATAAAAGTTTTCTTGAAAATAAATTAGTTATTTGTTCCGAAAATCAAGAAAACTCTGATTTAATGATTAAGACATTAAATCAGCAAATTAAAAATTATAGTAAAAAGACTGTTATCATTGACACAGACGGCGAAAGTATTTTTGACAAAAACAATTTTGTTATGACAGAAAACTTCCGTCTTCCAATCAATAATCAGCTTATCAACTTTATCTACGAACATGGATTAGAGTTCAAAAGCGCTAGAAGTAAAGCAATTTTACAAGAAACTTTCTTAGAAATTCAATACTACTTGTCAAGCCTTGAAGAACCTTATATTCCTGTAAAAAAATTCATTGATATTCTTGAAAAACAATACAATGACTCAAGACTTCCAGAGCTTGTTCTACTTAAAAATGCACTAATTAAATTTGACGAAGCTGGTATTTTTGCAAGAAATATCCTAGAATACAAAAACATGTTTGAATCACTACTTCAAAATCAAACAACAGTTGTAAATGTTTCAAAAGTTGACGAATCAATTCAAAGAGAGGTCATTTCTTATGTTTATGATGTGCTTTCTGGATTTTCAGAAGATTTTTATGTATTTGTAAAATTAAACAATGCAAATTCTGACAAAAAATTATTAAAACAAATATTCTCAAACTCAAATATATATACTATTACAAATTGTTCCTATTCGTACAAATACCTAACAGAATTAAAGAAAATTTCAAAAGATTTAATTCTGTTTACCCCATTGTTGCAACAACAAGATTTTGCAAGCTACAACACGTTCTTGACAACTTTAGGCCGAACCGAATTTGTAGTTTACGGTAAAGCAACACAATTTATGCCATTGATAATCAAATTGTCGGAAAAAGCTCGTATTACACGAACAGCTCCACACGTATCAATGTCGCAAGAAGATGCGCAAAGAATGGTTCAAAACCAATTGAAAGAACAACAACGTCGTTATGAAGCTGAAAAGGTTCAACAAGAAGCCTACAATCAGCAACAACAAATGACTCAACAAATGTTCCAACAACAAATGTCGCAAATGGTTTATCCGCAAATGTACCAACAACAACCGCAGATATTCTATCCACAACAACCACCTATGTTTCCGCAACCACAAATGTTTGCTCAACCTATGTATAATCAACCATATATGCAACCATATCCTCAAATGCAACAACCTTATATGGCACAACCTTTTATGCAAAACCCGCAACAACCGTTTGCAACTCCGCCAATTCAATCGGCTCAAACACAAACGCAATCGCAACCTCAACAGCCTCAACAAAGTACACCACAGCAACAAGCACCTAGTGAAGCTGCACCACAAATTTTCAAATCAATTGAACCACAAGAAATGCCTGCTGAAGCACCTGCACAAGATATTCCTCAAATGCAAAACTCTGGCATTATAAATGTTGATGACCCTGCAAATCAATTGACAGAAGAAGATTTAGATCAAATTCAAGATGTTGATATGTACGACAATCAAGAAGTACAAGATGAAACTCCTGAAATCATCGAAGAAACTCCATTTGAACCTCTTGAACAAGAAATTCAAACAGAAGAAGATGATTCATATTTAGATGAAATTCAACCTGATGAAAACGATATAATTGAGGAAGAACCTTCTGAACCTGAAATAGCAGAAGAACCTCAAGATATGAAAACAAAATATAACATTACAGAAGAAGATTTACACGAAAAAGAAGTTGTTCCTATATACCCTGCAAAGACAGGTTCTAACACAAATGTAGAATACGACAAAGGTGATGTTGTCGTTCACAAAGAATTCGGCACAGGTCGAGTAGAAAAAATCATAAATTATGGTAGCAAAAAACTTTGCTCTGTATACTTTGAAGGCTTAGGCAGAAGACTTCTTGACCCAACACTTTCAGAATTAAAGAAGGCTAATTAGTAAAAATGATAAATATGAATGAAAAAACCAAATATAAAAAATTAGCACAGTTCATTGAACTTTCTATTTGGTTTTTATTAACAGTATTTATTGTTGGGATTGGTGTGCTTTTAAAGCAAAATTATAACCATTACAAAACATATCAAATATTTTTGCAAGACGTTGACGGTATCATTAAAGGTTCACCTGTCAGAATGATGGGTATTCATATCGGATATGTCAGAAAAGTAAAAATCATTAACGATATGGTTTTTGTTGATTTTATAATCAATCAAGACGGAATGGAAATTCCAAAAGGTTCAAAAGTTACAGTTGAATTTACCGGACTTGGCGGTTCTAAATCAATTGAGATTTACACACCAAAAGACAAAGTTCCAGAAGGTTCTCCTACATTTGAAATTCAACAACCACGCAGACTTGGTGCTGCATTGAGTTTGTTAGACTCTATGCTAGAAAAAATTTCTGCAATTATATTCCAATGCACAAGTTTCACTGGTTCAATAAATAGGGCTTTCTCTCAAGCAGAAACGCCTAAATCAAACAAACCAATAGGCGAAGTTCTTAACGACACAGACTCATGGCTTGATGCAACACAAAAGAAAATGGATAAAAATAAAAAATAATAATATTAGAAAAAGAGGTATGAATAAATGAACAAAGATTTAGTAAGAATTATTGAAAATCCTGTAATTTTTCAAAATTTATGCACAATGCGTGACAAAAGTACAGACAGTCAAGGTGTAAGACTTGCAACAAGAAAGATTACACGAGTACTTTTATACGAAGCAGCAAAAAATTTACCATTAGTAGATAAAGAAATTGAAACACCAATTAAAACAACAACTTTTAAAACAATCAAAGAAGATATTAATATTATCATCTCACCAATCCTAAGAGCTGGTTTAATCTTTACAGACGAAGCTATCGACATCTTGCCACAAGCATGTATCCGTCATATCGGTATGTACAGAGATGAAAAAACTCTAAAACCTGTTTGGTATTACAATAAAGTGCCTATGGAAGCTCCAAACCCAGAAAACTTCTATATTTACATCACAGACCCAATGCTTGCAACAGGTAACTCTTTGATTGAAGCAATTAGACTTTACGCTGATAAGAAAATTCCTATGGAAAACATCAAATGTATCTGTATTATGGCAGCTCCAGAAGGTATTGAAAACATTCAAAGAGAATTCCCAGAAGTTGAAATCATTACAGCTGCAGTTGATGAAGGCATTAACGAAAAAGGCTACATTGTTCCAGGTATGGGCGATGCAGGCGATAGAATTTTCAACACTTAATATATCTACAAAAATATAGCTAAAAAAGTGCAAATTCCCTATGTATCAAATATAATATTGTACATAGAGGAAGGATTTAGTTTTCTTTGAAAAAGATTGCACAAATACTGACATTATTTATTGTTATTTTCGCATTATGCAACTGCGCATATGCGATTGAAGATGTGCAAAAAAATAAAAATAAAGATGTAGTTTTAAAAGAAGAAGTTAAAGAAAATGCACCAAAACAAGAGCAGTCTAGAATGGAAGCTGATATTGAAATTCAAGACGGTGCTGTTTTGTCATTGGAAGATTGTATTAGAATTGCTTTAACTAATAGTCCTGAAATTAAAAAATATAAAAACTTAGTTAGACAAGCAAATGCACTTTTAGGACAGTCAAAAGCCTCTTACTTTCCGTCTTTAAGTCTTGGTACAGGCTATTATGGCAATTTTAACAACAATGATGGAAATTCAATTAGTGATAATTCTTATGGTTTAAATGCATCTTTAAGCCAATTAATATTTAGTTTCGGTAAAGTTGGAACAAGAATTAAAAAAGCAAAATTAAACAAAATTGCAGCTGATTTCGACTTAAACTATGAAACAATTAAAACTATTTTTAATGTAAAAACAAATTATTACGCAGTTTTAGCAGCAACTGCAAATATGAAGGTTCAAGAAGCAAATATTTCTGTTAATGAACGTCAATATCAACAAACAAAAGCATATTTTGAAGAAGGTTTGAAATCAAAAATCGACTTGGTTAACGCAGAAGTTTATTTGAGCGATGCAAAAATCAATTACGTAACTGCTCAAAACACTTATGACGCAGCAGTAATTGCCTTGAACAATTCAATGTACATTCAAAGTTCTCCAAAATATTCAATTGAAAAACTTGAATCTTTTAACTTTGCAAACAAATATGCTGAAGTTGCTCTTAAAAACTTTGATCAAGATTTAGTTAAAAAATTCAAAGCACCTGATCTTGCAGAAGGTGCTAGTTATCAAACAAGCGTACAAAAAAATGAATTAATTGATATCAATTATAAGGTTAAAAAATTCCCTTATACTTTGAACGAATCTATTGCTTTAGCAAAAGAAAATCGTCCAGATTTACACTCCTACGTTGCAGTTAGAGATGCTTTAAGACAAGAATTAAAATATCAAAGAATTCAATATTTGCCAGATTTAAAAGCCAAAGGCACTTATGGACTTAATGCCGCAAGCACTATGACAAATACTTTCCAAGTAGCTGGCACACTTGATTTTACATCAATAAACGCAATGGATATCAAATACAAAATTGAAGAGGCTAAAGCAAATTTAGATGTTGCTGACAACGCTATCGACAAAATGGAAAAAGATATCTATTTTAGCGTTCAAACAGCTTATGTAAATATGGTTCAATTGGAAAAGAAAATTCCACTTACAGAAGTTTCTGTTAAACAAACATTTGAAAATTTAGAACTTGCAATGGGCAGATATGAAGTTGGTTTAGGCAACTTCTTAGAAGTTCAAGATGCAATTGTAAATTATAACAAGGCTCAGGAAAGCTATGTAAAATTAATTTTTGATTACAACGTAGCAAGAGCAAAAGTTGAATTAGAAATCGCAAAACTTGATAAACCTCAAGAACAAAAGGACAATAAATAGATGAATAAGAAAAAAATCGCTATTATAGCATTAATTGTAATTCTCGTTGTAGTAGTTGCTGTTGAAGTTATTTTAGGAAAAACACATAAATATAAAACTGAAAAAGCAGTAAAACACACTATTCAACAAATCGTTGAAGCATCAGGTACAGTAAACCCTGTAAACACAGTCAGTGTAGGTTCAACTGTATCAGGTTTGATGATGGAGGTTTACGTAGATTTCAACTCTAAAGTTAAAGCTGGTCAATTAATCGCATTAATGGATACTAGCTTACTTCAGGCAAATGTAGATAAAGCAAGAAGTAATTATGATAAACAAAAAGCAATTACAGATAACAGTTTGAAAACTTATAACAGATATAAAAACCTTGTTGCAAGAAACTTTATGGCAAAAAGTGAATTAGACCAAGCGCAAGCTGATTACCTATCAAACAAGGCTCTTTTAAGCGCTGCAAAAGCTGATTTGGAATACGCAGAACATCAATGTTCTTTTGCTTACATCTATTCACCTGTTGACGGTATTATCGTTACTCGTAATGTTGACCCTGGACAACCGGTTGCAGCAAGTTTCCAAGCTCCTGAATTATTTACTGTTGCAAAAGATTTAAAAGAAATGCAAATTGAAGTTAATGTTTCAGAGGCTGATATCGGTAAAATTAAAGAGGGTCAAGAAGTTGATTACACACTTGACGGATACCAAGACCAAGTATTCAAAGGTCGTGTTTCTCAAGTTAGAATTTCAC
>DBIX01000030.1:0-2378 GCA_002297005.1 Cyanobacteria bacterium UBA791
GGGTTGACAAAATTTGGGAATTGATGGATGCATTAGATTCTTACTTCCCAGAACCAGAACGTGACTTAGACAAACCATTCTTGATGCCGGTTGAAGACGTATTCTCTATCACAGGTCGTGGTACAGTAGCAACAGGTAGAGTAGAACGTGGTATTGTTAAAGTTGGTGATGAAGTTGAATTAGTTGGTTTAGGCGAAACTAAGAAAACAACTGTAACAGGTGTTGAAATGTTCAGAAAACAACTTGACCAAGGTCAAGCTGGTGATAACATCGGTGCTTTATTAAGAGGTGTTGATAAAACTGAAATTCAACGTGGTCAAGTATTGGCAAAACCTGGTACAATTCACCCACACACAAAATTCACAGCTAACGTTTACGTTTTAACTAAAGAAGAAGGCGGACGTCACACTCCATTCTTCCCAGGTTACAGACCTCAATTCTACATCAGAACAACTGACGTAACAGGTTCTATCCAATTCGACGGCGAAATGGTAATGCCTGGTGATAACGTTGTAATGAACGTTGAATTGATTGCTCCTGTAGCTATCGAAGAAGGTATGAGATTCGCTATCCGTGAAGGCGGCAGAACAGTTGGCGCTGGTGTTGTTGACAAAATTACTGAATAATAATTTTTAAACAATATAAACATACCAAAAAGAGTCTATCGAAAGATAGGCTCTTTTTTTTATTTATGTTATATGTTATAATTTTTACACAAATATCATGATAGGATTTTAGTTTATGGACGCAAAAGAAAAAGACGAGAAAATACTTTATTATTTGGCAAAAGTTGTTCAAGATTTAGCTTTAAAAAATTATCCAGAAATTGTTAAAACAATCAAAGAATTATTGGAAATTGATGAAAAGGCTGATTACTACGGTATTATTGGTCTTGCAGAATACAAATTGGGTGAATATGAAGAATCAATAGAGCATTTAAACAGAGCTATTGAGCTTTCACCAAGAGCAGATTATTACTGTAATTTAGGTATGGCAAAAGATGCAATTAAAGATAAAGAAGGTGCATTGTATGCTTACGAAAAAGCAGTTGAAATGAACCCTAAATCTGATTATTATTACAGTAACGTTGCCTCAATTAGATATGATTTGGGTCAATATGACGAAGCTATTGAAGATTACTCAAAGGCAATTGAATTAGGTCCAAAGGAAGATACTTATTACGGTATGCGTGGTCTATCAAAAGTAAAAGCTGGTAGAGCAGATGAGGCTATTGAAGATTACAAAACTGCAATTCATATTAACAAAAATGAAATTGAATACTATTACAGATTAGCGAATATTTATTTAGAAAAGAAAGACTACGAAAATGCATCAGAATATTACGAAAAGGTTCTCGCTTTATGTAAAGAACAAGGTGGTGATGTATTTGATGCTGTTGGTGTTTCTTATCTTGTTAAGTGTTATTTAAGATATGCACGTGTTAAAGTTGCTCAAGGTGATTACCAAGCGGCACAAGAAATGTTAACTGTTTCAATCAATAAAGACCCAAAACTTGATGTTGATAATGCAGGAGACTAAGATATAACAAAAAGGTTGAGCGATAAGTTCAACCTTTTTAATTTAAAACTATTAAATTTTTATTATGCAATACCGATTTGGCGCATTGGCATTGCTTTTTTACCCATTTGAGCTGCACTTGTTTGAACAGCGCCATCTTTAATGCCCAAGCCAACGTAAGCCATATCATTTGAGAATGGATTACCACCGTCAGCACCTGCTCTTTTAACAGCAGATACAGGTTGGAATTGACCTATGCCTTTTACACCTTGAAGTTTTGTTGCAAATGGATTATTGTTTAATGCTGAAATATCCAATTTTAATATCCTTTCTTACATTTATATTAAAACATCGTTTTTTGAAAAATTGCCTAATGTTAACAAAATATTTACAATTTCTTTAAAATTTTTGTGTTGAATTGCCCCTATGTTTTTGATAGAATTAATTGGCTAAAAATAAACAATCAAAAGGGGATAAGAATATGACAAATCGTGTTTTATTATGTATTATGGACGGTTGGGGAATTGAAGTTGGTGCTGAAAAGTACGACGCAACTGTTCTTGCTGATGCAAAAAATGTTAAACATTTAGAAGCAACTGAAAAGTTTACAAAAATCCACGCTGACGGTCAATATGTAGGCTTGCCAGAAGGTCAAATGGGTAACAGTGAAGTTGGTCACTTGAATTTAGGTGCAGGTAGAGTTGTTCACCAAGATTTGTCAAAAATTAATTTAAGCATAAAAGACGGTAGCTTCTTTAAGAATGAAAAATTCTTACAAGCTATTGAACACGTTAAAAAGAATGATTCAGCATTGCATTTATATGGTTTAGTTTCAACAGGTGGTGTTCACTCATCATTAG
>DBIX01000030.1:2504-2927 GCA_002297005.1 Cyanobacteria bacterium UBA791
GCAAGTGCTTGCACTTTCTTACAAATTGTTGAAGATGAATTGAAAAAATATAATCTTCCTCAAATCGCATCAGTTGTGGGTAGATATTGGATTATGGATAGAGATAATCGTTGGGAACGTGTTGAAAAAGGTTATAACTGCTTGCTTTTAGGTGAAGGTAATAAAGCTGAAAATGCTATTGCTGGTGTAAAAGCATCTTATGATAACAAAATTACTGATGAATTTGTAGAACCAATTGTTTGTGGTGGTGAAGAATCAAGAATTCACGATAATGATGCAATTATCTTCTTTAACTATCGCCCAGATAGAGCTAGAGAAATTTCTAAAGCAATTAACTTTGCTGATTTTGACGGTTTTGAAAGAAAAGTAGTAAGAAAAAATATTTGCTATGTAACATTCACTCAATATGATGAAACTTTCACG
>DBIX01000024.1 GCA_002297005.1 Cyanobacteria bacterium UBA791
TATGTTGTTCTTGATGAAGTTCATTATATGAATGATGAAGAACGTGGCACAGTTTGGGAAGAAAGTATTATTTATTGTCCGGTAAATATACAGATAATAGCACTATCTGCAACAGTTCAAAATGCTCAAGAACTTACTGACTGGATAAATACTGTTCATTCTGAAACAAAACTTGTTAATACGGATTTTAGACCTGTTCCGTTGAGATTTTATTACTTTGACTCTTCTCAACCAAATAGAATTTTACCTTTATTGTCACCAGGGGGTGGTTTAAATAAAAAAATCCAACCTGAAAAAAGACAATATGGCAGAAAGAAAACTCCGCAAAGAAGCGTTGCAAAAGATGTTATAAGAAATTTGCATGACCAAAATATGCTTCCTGCTATATATTTCACTTTTTCTCGTAAAAAATGTGATGAACAAATGGAAAGATGTGCAAATCTTTGTCTTGTAACAGAGGAAGAACAAAAGCAAATTAAAGAAATTGTGGATGATTATTTAGTAGATAATTATTATTTGGCTAAAAACAAACACTTAGATTATTTATATTGTGGTGTAGCATCACACCATGCCGGACTATTACCAGCGTGGAAAGTTTTAGTAGAAAAATTATTCCAAAAAGGTTTGATAAAAGTTGTCTTTGCAACAGAAACTCTTGCTGCTGGGATTAACATGCCTGCTCGTTCAACTGTAATCAGTTCAATCTCTAAACGTACAGATTCAGGTCATAGAATGCTTACTGCAAGTGAATTTTTACAAATGTCTGGTCGTGCTGGACGTAGAGGCATGGATGAAGTTGGGTATGTCGTAATTGTTGGTACACCTTTTCAATCTCCTGATGAGGTTAGAGATTTGGTGTTGAGTGATGCTAATCCGCTTGAAAGTAGATTTACTCCAAGATATTCAATGGTAGTAAATCTTTTACAAAGATTTAGTCTTGATGAAGCTAAACAACTTATTCTAAAAAGTTTTGGTTATTTTTCTTCATCCTCTAGACTTACTCCTCTTTTGGAACAAAAAGAACATTTTGTCATGAATATTGATAGAATTAATGATTTTAAATGTTATAAAAAACTTACTAACCAAGATTTAATGGAATATAACAAGGTTAGAAGTATTTATGTTCAAAATAGAGAAACTTTTAAAAAGATAAAGAAGCAAGAGGCTAAAGCAAGACGTCCTTTGTCAGATGAGGCATTGAAATTTGGAGAAGAAACAAAAGCCATGCTTCATAAAATGCAAGGTTATGCTTGTGATAACTGTAAATTATATAAAAAACACATGAAAGATATTGAAATCTTAGAAAGATATACAGCTAAATTGCATAAATTGGATAAAGAAATCGAAAGACAACGTGATATTTTCTGGAATAACTTCTTGGCAAATAGACAAGTCTTGATTGATTTTGGATATTTAAAAGACGATTATCCGACAGAAGCTGGTAAAACTGTATCTCAAATAAGAGCGGAAAATGAACTATTCTTGGCAGAAATTATTTTTTCTGAGTTGTTGAACGACTTATCACCGGCAGAACTTGCAGGTGTGATTTGTGCAGTTACAACAGAAGAATTAAGAACGGAAAATTATTCAGTATTACCTTTATCTCATAAGGTTAGAAAAACTATTAACAAGATTAGAGATATACGTAAAAAAATCGATAGAGTTCAAAAAGCTAATGGCGTTGAAACTCAAATGAATATTAATACTTATTATTCAGCATTAATTGAAATGTGGGTAAATGGTGCTGAATGGGATACAATAACAAATGAAGTCGATAAAGGCGAGGGCGATATTGTAAGAATTTTCAAACGCACAATTGATGTGTTAAGACAATTATGCACAATAGATAATGTGCCTGAAGAAGTTGTATTTACAGCAAGAGAAGCTATTGATTTAATCAATAGAGAACCAATTGATATGGATTAATTGTAACGAAATATTACATTTCTCGAAAGCATGTAGCAATAAAAATTTTCTTTGAGTCTTTATATATGTGTAGGTAGTGTAATAAGGAATAAATTTAGTTATGGCAATTCAAGCAATCAATCCACAAGTTCAAATGCCAAAAGCTGAATCTAAACAAAACGTTAACTTTAACGGTATCTTAGACTCAAAAGCGTTTGAAAAAGTTGCTGAATTTGCAGGTAAGAACCCAGCAACATTCAATGCAGCTTCATCATTAATTATGGCAGGTGTCTTAAGACCTGCAGCTATTATGGCTCTTCCAGCAAAAGATGAGCAAGAACAAAAAAATAAAGGTATCGCCGCAGCACACGCTATTGCATCAGGTGTAATTGGTTTTGCAATTACATCAGTTGTTATGGCTCCTATTTCAAAAGGTGTTAAAAAGGTTATGGGCAATACTAAAGAATATTTACCAAAATTGCATGAAAAAATGCAAGGTGATCCAAAGTTATCAAGAAACGTAGAAAAAGTTTTAGGATTTGGTCCAGATGTTATCTTAGCTATTCCTAGAGCATTGTTAACTTCTAAGTTATCTCACGTAGTACAAGACAAATTGTTTGGTAAAAAGAAAGCTGATGCAAAAGTAGCTCAAGCTCCTGCACAAGCTCAACCAGCACAATCAGGTCGTCCCGTTTTAGACGGTTTCAAAGGAGGTAACAAATAATGAATATTTCACCTATTAATATAGCAACTCCAAAAGCAAACGTAAACTTTAACGGTAAAGCTGAAAGCAAATTTATGGGAAAATTATCTGATGGCGTAGCAAAAGGTTTTTCAAAATTAGGTAATACAGATACATTCTGTAAAGCAATGGAAAAATCAGTTAAGAGTGAAAACTTTACAACTCACTTATCAACAGCTTCATCTGCAGTAACTTGTGGTTTATATGTTTATAAATCATTAACAGATGAAAAGAAAACTAAAAACGAAAAAATTACTCAAGCATTAAACCAAGTTTTAACATTCGGTATTTCAACAGCTTTAAGCTACACTGTAGTAGGTGCATTGAAAGGTACTGTTGGTAACATGACAAATAAATTTGGTGAAGCTATTACTAAGAAAGGTTATGATAAAAAGACAGTTGATAACTTAAAAGCTGGTGCTAGAGCTGCAGTTGACTTAGTTGTTTGCTCATCAATCAACAGATTCTTTGTTCCTGTAGGTGTTACTCCTGTTGCTAACAAATTAGGTAAAAAAGTTTGCAACTACTTAGATCAAAGAGATGCAGCAAAAGCAGCTAAAGCTCAACAAGCTTAATTAATAAATACAAAACTTATTACACATACTATACAAAAGAACCAGTTGAAAAACTGGTTCTTTTTTGTTGTCAATACTGGATTGTAACAGATTGTTAAAAATGCAAATCTTAACTAGCAAGTATATTTTTTAGGGTTGTTATATAAATACAAATATTAACTATCGATTTACAAGAAAAAACGGAAGGAAAAATTTATGAACATTAACCCAACAGCTACTCAACCTAACTTTAAAGCAAAAGTGAAAAACAATGATTATATGCAAAGTTACGTTAAAAATGCAGGCTTTTTTGAAAAACGAGCTTTGAAAAAATCTCTAGAAAAACTTAATGATGTTTATCCAAATGATGTGTTAGAAATTAATGAAAATTTTAAAGAAGACAAATTTGTTGTAAAGAATAATACAAGAAATACAGAATCAAAATTTAAGTCAACAACTTTAAAAGCAAATAGTGTATTTGAAGAAACACAATGGTATGATGCTCCTGTAAAATTAAGTAAAATTATTAGAGCTATTGCAGAGCCAGGCACTGACGAGCATAAAGCAGTTTTTGGTATTACACAAAAGGATGAAAAATCTGCTGAATCAAGAGCTGATAAAGAAATTTTTGACATGTTAGCTTAATTTAATATAGATTTTAATTAAAAAGAACCAGTTTTTTAACTGGTTCTTTTTATTATGCTCATTGTATTGTAACACTTTGTTAAAAGTGTGCCTTATTACTATTTGAGGTGATAATGGTATCTGTTAAAATTGATATATACATTTATCGGTAGGGAAAACAAATAAAGAAAGAAAGGAAGTTACACGATGAAAATTAATTCACCTGCAACTCAACCAAATTTTACTGCAAGAGTAAAAAACAATGATTTTATGCAAGATTATATCAATAAATCTAGCAAAAATAATTTAAAAAGTTTAAAAACTTCATTAAATGCTTTAGATAAAGTTCATCAAGGTGATGTTTTAGAAATTAGAAAAAACAAAAAAGGTGGTTTTGATGTTGATAATTTAACTAAAAAAACATCAAACTCTTTCACTCCAGAAAGAACAATTACTCCAATGATGGATTTTCCAATCAAGGATACTTTACCTTTGAGTTTGCCAAAATTAATCAAAGATATTGCAACAAAAGGTACAGAAGCATACAATAAAGTTTTCAATGCTAAAGAAAAACCAGCAAAACAAAATGATGATGAAAGATTACAAAAAGAAATTTCTGATGTTGTAGCTTGGTCTACATTAGTTGTATAAGATTTTTTTACAAAGAGATTATAAAAAAAAGAACCAGTTTTAAGCTGGTTCTTTTTTTGTTTTTATTGTGTCTAAAATTTCGTTTATTTCTTTTATATCTTCGCTCACCATTAATTTAGCTCTTAGTTTTGTTGCTTGATGGATTTTGCTAATATAGTATGGATAAAATTTTCTCATAAATTTTATACCCACATTTTCACCACGCATTTCCATTTCGTAATTTAAATGAGCTCTTGCTTGTTCAATTCTTTCTTCTATGGTTGGTGGTGGAAGTTTTTCACCTGTTTTAAAATAATGTTCAACTCTTGCAATAAGTGTTAAGTCACCTAAAGTGCCTCGACCTATCGCAACGCCATCTGCTCCTGATTGTTCTAGGCATTCTTCTGCTGTTTCAATTGAAGTTACATCACCGTTTGCAAAGACTGGAATATCTACGTTTTCTTTTAGTAGTTTTATTTTTGCCCAGTCAGCTTTGCCTGAGTACATTTGAGAACGAGTTCTACCGTGGATAGTTATAAAATCAGCACCCGCCTCTTGCATTTGTTGACCGTATTCAACGTAATTCATTTCATCAACGGTGTATCCTAGTCTAAATTTTACGCTCAAAGGTACGTCTATAACTTCTTTTACAGCTTTTACAATTTCCATTGCAAGTTTAGGGTTTCTCATCAAGGCAGAACCGTCTTGACCTTTTACAACCTTATTTACAGGACAACCCATATTTATATCAATCATATCTGCAAATTGACTCAAATATTTTCCAGCCTCAGCCATCATTTCAGGTTTATGACCGCTAATTTGATAGCTTACAGGACTGCTTTTTTCGTTTTTCTTTTCTATGATGTTACCTTTAACTTGTCTTAGAAATTCTGAACTTATCATTTCTGTTGTAAGAAGGGATTCGGTCGTATAATTTCTGATTAAATCTCTCATCATAAAATCAGTAATCCCCGCCATTGGGGCTAGGGATACTTTTGTCTTTATTAGTTCTTTTACTCTAGTTTTCATAACCTTTTAAATCTGCAATTCTTGATTTTGCGTAAGTCTTGTATTCGTCGTTTTCCTTGTTTTCATTTACAAATTTTTTATAATATTCTAACGCTTTTTTGTATTGAGCTTGTGTGTCGTAAATGATTGCTATTAAGTAGTTTGCAACGATTAAAGTAGGATTGTTTTTATATGATTTTTGGTATTCATCAATTGCTTGATTATATTTCTTTTGAGAATCATATATCAAACCTCTATAATAATGAGCATAAGCATTGTTTGAATCTTCTGTTAAAACTTGGCTGATAAGTTTTAAAGCTTCATCGTATTCCGTTTTATTATATTTTTCAATAACTTTATTTATTAATAAGATATTATTTTGTTCAACAACTGATGCTAATAATTCTTTTGCTTTAGTATTATTAGCGTTCAATTTTATAGCTTTTTGCAAATATATTTTAGCAGATGTCCAATTTTCTTTTTCTGCGTATAAAACACCAATATAGTATGCTATATCAGAGTTGTTTGGAGTATATGTTAAAGCTTGTTTGTAATATTCTAAAGCTTTTTCTATATTGCCCATACTCTTGTAGCAAGCTGCCATTGCTAAAGATTTTTCTGCAGAATCAGGTTCGATTTGTGCGTAAAGATCTAAAGCTTTTTGATATTCTTGCGTGTTGAAATATTCACTTGCTTTTGCGTATTTTTGGTTGTTTACGCTATGGCTAATTTCTTTTAATGTCTTTTGTATTTGTTGATTTCCAGGGTATTTTTGTCTTGCTGTTACAAGTGTGTTGATAGCATCAACCTCTCTATCCTCTTGAACTTGTGCTAATGCAAGATTTATATATACTTCTGGAGTGTCTTTATATTTTAATACTTCATAGTAATATAATATAGCTTTTTTAGCTTTGTTTGATGAGTGCAAGTCTTTCGCATAATCATAAACACAATCAACTGCTGAGTCATTAGGTCTTTCTTTACCGAATGCAAGATAATTCATTAATTCTGCTGGAGTCATAATATCTGCAACTGCTTGAATTAATCCTTGTTGAGCATCTGCATTGTTTGGGTTTATTGTTAAAGCTTTTTTATAAGCTTCAGTTGCTTTTTCTGTGTCTTTTGTTTTTAAATATAAATCCCCAACAAGACAAAGTGTATTTGCGTTGTTTGGTTTGATTTGAAGTGAACGAGTAAAATAATCAAGAGCTTTTGTAGTGTTATTATTATCTAAATAATATTCGCCAAGCTTCATTAATACAATTTCGTTGTTAGCGTTCATTGTTTCAGCTTTTTTATAATAATTAATAGCTTCGTTATCTTTACCTTGTTTGTGAAGAACGCTTGCAAGGTTTAGAACAGTATTTATACTGTTAGGGTTTTGTTGAAGTTTTTTACTATATAATTTTTCTAGATTGATTAAGATGTATTTAGGATTGCTAGCTGTTGCTAATGCTTTGTTAAATTCATCAATAGCTAAATCTTCTTGGTTTGTTTTCATAAGCATTTGGGCGTAACTATTGTGAAGACCTGAATCATTTGGTGCAACTTTTATTGCGTTACTATAAAAATCCCCAGCTCTTTTAAAGTTACCAGTTCTACTTTTAATAATATCTGCAATATTTCTGTTTGCATTTTTAACGATATTACTGTCACCAATTAGAGAAGCTCTATAATATTCATAAGCCGCTGCTGCATAATCATTTAAGCCATTGTTTCTGATTTCATCGGCTTTTTTATATCTTGAGTAAGAAGATTTATCGAATTTTGTTTCTATAAAACATTTTTCTAAATTGTCTTTGACGTCTGATGTAACTTGTGATGCGTTTTGCATTGTTTGTTCTGTTGGATAAACTTCTAAATAAAATAAAGCTGAACGATAGTCGTTTGCTGCTGCGTCAAAATCCTTTAATGTATTAATATAATAAGTTGCTCTATCAAGGTATGAATTGATTAAGCCAATTCTTGCTGAATTATCTAAATTGTTAATTCTTAAAGCTTTTTGGTATTCGCCAATTGCGTTAGTGTATTTTGCTTGTTTATAGTACTGTTCTGCTAAATCAAAATGAGATTTAAAAGTTTCATCTGCAAAAACTATTGGAGTGAATACTAACATGCTTAATAATATAATCAATAATTTTTTCATAATCAGGTTACTCCTATTATTCTTATTATTAATTGTATTATAAGCATAAAAGGATTTATATAGTTAAAGTGGGTATTTTACATTTTTGTAAACAAATGTAACAAAAAATACCTTTTCTGAAATCGGACAATTTGAAATGTTTTTATATAAGTGTAGAAATAGAAGAGGTGTATATGGCTTACGCAGGAGCGTTGTGTTTACTACAAACATACAAATTGGCGAAAATTGAATCAGATTATAAATTGATGGATTATAACAATGAATTGTTAGAAGCTACTCAAAAATCTGGTGATGTGAATAATTTATTTTCTACAAAGCTTGCTGATTTAAAAGGTGCTCAAGCAAGAGCTTTGAATATGAAAGGCTCTGATGATGCTACAAATATGACAAGAGTTTTAGAAGAAGTAAATGGCGAAGAATTCTCATTCTCTGCTAATAATATGGAAGCTTTAGAAAAACAACTTGAAGCTGAAATTGATAAAGTTACAGCAGAACAACAACAATCATTAGCTGAAATTAATGCTGATGAACAAGTATGGCAATCAAAAGTTGATAACGAACAAGCTACAAATGCTTTGTTACAAACAAATATAGATAACTGTCAAAAGATGGTGGAAAACAATATCGCTTCATCTCATACATACGGTTACAACAGTTAATAATTATCTTCTATTTCATACAAATTTTAAAAACCGAGGCTTATGCCTCGTTTTTTTTTGATATAATTTTTTTATGTTAAGTAATGGAGAAAAATTAGGGGCTTTTATTGTCCCAACAGGTGTTGGAGCATCAATTGGCGGTTTCGCTGGGGATGCTAGTCCTTATGCTAGAAAATTCGCTGAGGTTTCAAAGTTAATTGTAAACCCTAATGTTGTAAATGCCGGATGTTTTTCAGGCATTACTGAAAATATGTTTTATGTTGAGGGTTTTTCTTTAGATAGTTTTTTTAAAAAAGAAAATTCTTTAATTCCATCAAAAAACAATAAAATTGGTGTTATCTTTGACAAATCTATTCCAAAAGATGTTTTAAATGTTCATATTAACACAATTAATGCGGTAAAATCTGTGTATGGCATAGATATTCCGTATTATGAGATTACCGAAAATGAAGTCGGTGTTGAATTTTTTGTAAATGAACACGGTATTTCCATGGGTAAAGTTAATGATATGGAAACTGTAAAACAAGCAGGTGAAAAACTTCTTGATAAAGGGTGCAATGCTCTTGCAATTTGTTGTTTATTCGAAGATTGTAATGATGAAAACTATGCACAAAATGGCGGAGTTGACCCAATAGGCGGAGTTGAGGCTATAATTTCTCATTATATTTCTAAAGAATTAAAAGTTCCGTGTGCACATTCTCCAGCCTTTTGTGATTATCAAATTTATCCTGAAATAGTTGATTCACGTGCATCTTCTGAATATATTACACCAACATTTTTACCATGTATTTTACTAGGTTTATCAATTGCACCTTTGTTAACTCAATACAATATTAAAAATATATGTTTGGATAATTTAGATTATTTAGTAGTTCCATACAACTGTTCAGGCTCTATTCCAGTATTTGAAGCTTTAAAACACAATATCAAAATTTTTGCTATCAAGGAAAATAAAACAGTATTAAATATTACAAACGAGAACTTATTTAAAGAAAGTGGTATAATATCGTTAAACACTTATGAAGAAGCCTTGGAGCAAGTAAAAGCTTTATGATAAAAAATTTTGGTCGTAAATTTTTAGCTATATCTCAAGCAGAGGTTATTATTGCTCTTGTTATTATGAGCTTGGTTATACTTGCGTCAAAAAGTATTACTGAAAGTAAGTTCAATTATGCAAAAAGAGTTAGAGCTTATGCGGCGTGGAATAATTTAACAAAAATTGCAAGTTCTGCCGTTAGTGATGGAGTTTTAATTGAAGATACTTATAATTATAAAATGATTTCTCCAGTTTATAAAACTACAGAAACAGGTTCTTATTTACCAGATATAAAAGGTGCTAATGGAATGCCTGCAACACATATTAATGGTGGTTTTTATGATAGATTAATTGAACATTTTAATGTGCTAGAAAGTGAAGCAGGTCCTACATTCACTTGCAATAATTGTAATACGGCTGGATATTTTAATGAGGATAATGTAAAGCCAACATTATATTTATCAAATGGTATGACTTTATTTATTTCTCCAACAGCGTATTCTTTTGGGATGAGGGATGTTGCACAAACTGGCATTGTAAATGACAATTTTATAAAAGATTTACAATGTTTAAATGGTCTATCTTCTGCTGCAACAGGTGATGTAAATTGTAATAGATATAATGAAATAGGCTTTTTGTGTAGTCCTATTGAGGCTAAATCAGCCCCCGTAGCACCTTGGTCAACAACTTATTCAGGGAATATTGCTTTATATTTTAGAAATATTGCAGAATGTCCGTCTTGTGCAAATACTGGACAAACTGTAAGACGTTATCCGGCTGTACCAATTTTAGAATATTTCCATGTATTATTTAAAAGTTTAAAAATTAATCCAACTTGTTCTGCAAAGAGTGAATCTTTCGTGAATGAAGCTTTTACAAGATATTTGGCTGGAAGTTACTATGTTGTATTTGTTGATTCAGATGGACCAA
This sequence comes from Cyanobacteria bacterium UBA791, assembly GCA_002297005.1. GTDB lineage: Bacteria > Cyanobacteriota > Vampirovibrionia > Gastranaerophilales > Gastranaerophilaceae > UBA791. Next base: position 10,235 of record DBIX01000024.1, read on the forward strand.
GAGTTGGTTCTAATACATTAAATGATGATGTTTTAGAGTTTTATGTATTATTAAATGGTGAGGTTCTTCCGATTTCTCCAAAAATGCGTACCGGTGACTTTTTGTTAGCAAATTTATATAGCACAACAAATGCTGGTGTTCGTTCTATTGTGTCATCAGGCGTGGCCTTGCCAAGAGTAATGTGTCACCATAAATTTGCAAGTAATGTATTTTCTTATTTTAGTACAAACTTTATTCCAATAAGAAATTATTGCCCAGCAACAGGTGTTGAGTGTCCAGCAAATACAACTTGTGACTATGTTCCATTAAAAGCTACTGTTTCTATTAGAGGGCGTGGAAAAAGAGATTAAAGAATATCTAACGGATCAACGTCAACTGCAAGTTTTATATCTTTTGGTACAGACATTTGAGCTAAAAATTTTGATATAAAAGCGTGACCTTTTGTTTCCATTTTGTTTTTTATTAGGATTTGGTATCTGTATTTACCGTTTATTCTTCCAATAACACATTCTGTTGGTCCAAGAACTTCTAGTTTTTCTTTTATGCCAAATTTATCAACAAGAGTTCTTAATCTTAGGGCAATCTCCATAGCAGATTTTTCTGTTCTAAATTGGTTATCTGCACTTAAAATTAGTCTGATTATTTTACTAAATGGCGGATAATCAAAGTCTTCTCTTGCAGTTATTTCTGTTTTGTAAAAATCATTATAATCTTGTTCCTTAGCACTTTCAAGAGCATAAAATTCAGGATTATACGTTTGGAAAAGAACTTTTCCTGTAAATTCTCCACGTCCAACACGTCCAGCAACTTGGGTTAAAAGTTGGAAACCTCTTTCTGGTGCTCTGAAATCAGGTAAATTAAAACTTGCATCAGCAGAAATTACGCCAACAAGTGTTACATTAGGGTTATCAAGCCCTTTTGCAACCATTTGAGTACCTATTAAAATGTCGATTTCTTTGTTTTGAAATTTATCTAAAAGCTTGATATGTTCATTTTTTCTAACTAAAACGTCACTATCTAGTCTAGCAATTCTAGCATCAGGGAACATTTCTTTTATTAAAATTTCAACTTTTTGGATACCTAAACCTGTGTTATGAAGTGCATTTGAACCACATTCAGGACATTCATCAGGGAAAGCCATTTTTTGACCGCAATAATGACATTTGAAGACTTGCTCGTCAGTATGCCAAACCATTGGAATAGCACAGTTTGGACATTCCAAAACCGTTCCGCAACTTTGACATTGAGTGAAGGTTGAGAAACCTCGTCGATTGACTAGTATGATAACTTGTTGATTTTTTTCTAAAGTTTCTTTTATTTCCACTTCTAATATTTTGGAAATAGTTCCTTTATATGCTGAACGCTTGTGTTCTTGCATATTGATAATAGAGGTTTTTGCCATTGGAACATTGTTAAATCTGTGCATTAATTCAAATAATGTACCTGAATTTTTAGCTTTATAGTAGCTTACAATGTCAGGTGTTGCTGAACCTAAAAGGATTGGTGAATTATGAAATTCTGCAAGTTTTTCAGCAATAACTTTTGCATCATATCTTGGGGCTGGATTATTTTGTTTATAAGCACTTTCATGCTCTTCATCAATAATAATAAGCCCAATATTTTTTAGTGGTGCAAATACTGCAGAACGAGCCCCAGCAAGTATTCTTATTTCATTTCTATTAATTTTTTGCCATACGTCATAACGCTCGCCCTCAGAAATTGAACTGTGCCAAATGGCTACTTCGTTTATGCCGAATTTTTTTGTTAATCTTTTTGTAAGTTGAGATGCTAAAGCAATTTCAGGTGCTAAAAATAGTACGTTTTTACCCTTATCTAGAGTGTCTTTTATTAGCTTAAAATATACTTCTGTCTTGCCTGATGCTGTTACACCGTGCAAAAGTATTGGAAATTTATTATCAGAATTTATTTTATCTCTGATTTTTTCGTAAACCTCTTTTTGTTCTCCTGAAAGTTCGTAAAGTGGCTCGACTTTTTGGTCAAAAATCTGCAAAGGATTTCTATAAATTTCATCAGCGGTTAGTTTTATACATCCTAAATCAATAAGTTTTTTAATCGTTGTTCTAGTTGTTTTAACTTCACGCTCAAAATCTATGAGTTTTGTTTTGCCTTTTTCTTTTAAATTTTCAAGAATTTCTTTTTGTCTTTTTGTGGCTTTTTCATCGTTTACAAATTCAATATAATCCTCTGTTCTAGAGTTTTTGTCCAAAAGTTTTAGCGGAATTGCCATATTTAGAACAGTCACAAAGTCTGTCATATAGTAGTTTGCAACCCATTCTAGCAATTTTAGGTATTCAAGATTAAATAATTGAGTTGTATCAATTATTTTGTTAATCTTTTTCGCCTTAATTTCTTCAGGTAAATAATTAGAAAATCCAACAATAAAGGCTTGGATTAAGCCTTGTCGACCAAAAGGCACTAAAACAGCCTGACCGATTTGAATTATATCTTTCATATCGTCAGGTATTATGTAAGAAAAAGTTTTTACACCCAGTCCTTTAATGTTTACAAGGACTAGGGCGTATTTATTTTCCAAGTTATTCTTCCTCTGTCATGAATTCTTTTTTAGCTTCTTCAATAGCTTCTGCTAATAAATCTAAGTTTTCAGGTGAGCAAGTTACACCTTTTTTAGTTGGTAACCAGTTAGCACCGTCATCAGTTGTGTAATAAATTCTCATATCAAGGTAGCTTTTACCTTTGTATTCATTTATCGAAATTTGTAATTGTTCTGTAGCACTTCTTGGTACTGTTGCTATGATTTTTGCTTCTGCCATAATTTTATCTCCTTATATTTTTCTTTTCTTGATTGTATCATAATTTTTATAGAGTTTCTAAAAGTTTAAAAATTTTAAACATAGGTTCTTTCAACTCTTCTACAGGAACTTCTTCACTTACTTCAAGTGTAATTGTTGGAATGTTTCTCTCTTTTCCGCAATATGTTCCAAAGCTCCCAGGTGTTGGATAACCTATGTCATCATCTGTTGGATAGTTTATAATTTTAGAAATTTTATCTGCAATTTCTTTTGCATTTCCATCATAGTTTACTACGCAGTATGGTGAATGTATTGTTAAAATCAATTTTGGCTTGTATGTTTCAAGAATTTCAAGCATAAATTTTGTTTCAATCTCGCTTGCTGGCTCATTTCCGCCAAAATAATGTTCATCCTCTGATATTATCCAATTTTTTGTAGGGAAATTTCTATTTAAATCCACATTGTTTGCATTTTGTCTTGTATTTAAATCTTTTCCATCAGGATTTAAGCAAGGAATAAATAAAAGATTGCTATTATTTTCTTTCAAATATTCGTCAATTAAATATTCTCCTTGAGGCTCATCACCGTGAAAAACCCCAATAACAAGAATATTCTTGCTATCATTCTCCCCAAGTAGTTCAATTTTATTATTATTTTTTGATAAAGTTTCTTTTAAAATTTTCATTAGTCAAATAAAGCGTTTATAAAATCTTTTGTATCAAAATCTTTTAAATCTTCCATTTTTTCGCCAACACCTACTAATTTTACTGGTAATTTGAGGTCTTTAGCGATAGAAAGAATAATTGCACCTTTCGCTGAACCGTCAAGTTTTGTTAATGCAACAGATGTTAAATTAACAGCCTCTGTAAAAATTTTTGCTTGTGAAATCCCGTTTTGACCAGTATTTGCATCAAGTACAAGAATAGTTTCTCTTAATGTTTCAGGTGCATTTTTATCAAGAACTGTCTTAATTTTAGTTAATTCTTCCATTAAATTAAATTTGTTTTGAAGTCTGCCTGCTGTATCTATTAAAAGCACATCAAAGCTTTCGGCTTTAGCTTTTTGAATTGCTTCGTAAACAACCGATGCAGGGTCAGCTTTATCACGTCTAATAATTTCTGCACCAGCTCTTTTTGACCAAATATCAAGTTGTTCTTCTGCTGCAGCTCTAAAAGTGTCTGCTGCTGCAACCATAACCTTTTTACCTTGTTGTTTAAAACTGTATGCAAGTTTACCAATCAATGTAGTTTTGCCAACACCGTTTACGCCACAAATAAAGTATGTGTTTAGTTCGCCGTCCTTGTATTTTAGTTGTGTTGAGCCAGCTTCGTTTAAGACTTTTTCAAATTCGTCTTTTAAATATTGCTTAACTACTGATGGTTTGATTTTGTCTTGGTTTCTTAATTTGTCTACCAATTCGCTTGCATAATTAACGCCCAAGTCAGCACTAATCAACAAGTCTTCCATATCGTCAAGGACAAATTCTGAAAACTCTTCTTCCTCTGCAATGTTATTAACAACATTAGTCACAAGACTTTTTGTCGTATTGGTTACAGCCTCTTTTATTGTTTTTATACTATTTGAAAAAAATCCAAACATCTATTTTAATTCTTCTTTTCTAACTACTTTTGCCAAAATTCCGTTTACGAATGATGGAGAATCTTCTGTTGAATATTTTTTTGCAAGTTCAACAGCTTCATCAATTACAACTTTCATTGGTGCTTCTTTAATATAAACCATTTCTGTAATTGCAATTCTCAAGATGTCTTTATCAATTCTTACCATTCTTGAAATATCCCAACCTTGTGAACATTCTTGGATTAAGTTATCAATTTCTTCGTGGTAAACTTTGTATCTATCAGCAATTTTCTTGATATATTCTTTTACTTCTGATTGACATTCAAGTGTTGCCATTTCTGCAATTTCAAGTGCAAGTAAAGCGTTTTCTGCGATATTTAGCATTTCTTCAATTCTTCCAGAAAAATCAGATGTCATTGGAACAGGAATATTGCTTGATTCAATAGGTCTTGAAAGATTATCAGGATGTTCTGTTTCAACTTCATCCACGTATTCTTTCATTTCCATTAATTTGCCAAGTGTTAATTGTAAACTTTCAGAAGAATTGTTTGTTAAAATTCTTACTGATTTTAGTAACATTTCATCAATATCAGTTGATGTATATTCTGTAATTTTTTTATCAAATTGTGAAAATAATATTAGTGCTAATTCTCTAGCTGCTCTACGTGCTTGCATGTTTTACCTCTTTTTATAATTCCTCTATAATTTAATGCTATCATAAAAATGTTTTTATGCTAATATAAATTTAAAGTAAGTGTGTTTATTTTTAAAGAAAGGTGAACTTATGAAAAGAGCAATCGTAGTAGTTATTGATTCAATGGGTATCGGTGCAATGCCAGATTGTAAAGATTTTGGCGATATTCCTGAATGCAATACTTTAAAAAATGTATGTAAATTTAATAACGGATTGAACGTTCCTAACTTAGCTAAATTAGGTTTAGGTAATATTCAAGACTTCCAAGGTATCGAAAAAGTTTCAAATCCTATCGGTCAATACGGTACAATGAAAGAAAAATCAAATGGTAAAGATACTACAACTGGTCACTGGGAAATGGCTGGTATCGTTTTAAAAGAAGCTTTTAAAACATTTACAAATACAGGTTTTCCTCAAGAAATCATTGACGAATTTGTTAAAAGAACAAACTGTGGTGGCGTTTTAGCTAACAAAGCTGCAAGTGGTACAGCAGTTATTGTTGATTACAACGAAGAACACCAAAAAACTAAATTCCCAATTGTTTATACAAGTGCTGATAGCGTATTCCAAATTGCTGTTGATACAGATTTAATTCCACTTGATACATTATACGAATGGTGTCAAATCGCAAGGAAAATGTTTGATGATATTGGTGTTACTGTTTCTCGTGTAATTGCAAGACCATATCACGTTGTAGACGGTGTTCCTACTCGTATAGGTAAAGATAGAAGAGATTACGTTTTAGCTCCAGACCAAGATACAATTTTAACAGATGTTGAAGCTAACAACGGTACAGTTATAGCTATTGGTAAAATTGAAGATATCTTCTGTAAACAAGGCGTTACTCACGCTATTCACACAGGCTCAAATAAAGAAGGTCTTGAATTAACTTTAAAAGCAATTAACAATACTTTGGATTTAAAATCAATCGAATACAAAGCTGTTCCAAACGCTGACAAATCATTTATCTTCACAAACTTAGTTGATACAGATATGTTATTTGGTCATAGAAACGATGCAGCTGGTTACGGCAAAGCTATCGAAGAAATTGATACTTATGTTCCAAAATTCATCGATGCTATGGGTGAAGATGATTATTTAATCATTACTGCTGACCACGGTTGTGACCCAACTGTTCCTGGTACAGACCATACTCGTGAATATGTTCCAATTCTTATTTATAGCAAAAAATTACAACCAAAAGATTTAGGTACTCTTGTTGGTTTTGATAATGTTGCAAAATTTATCAAAGAATGGATATTTTAATTTGTTTGTTTTATCATATATTTTGTAGTGGTAAAACACTTAGACATTAATTAGTAAAAGGAGAACAAAATGAACGTTAAAGTTGAAGACAGTTGTATCGCATGTGGTGCTTGCGAAGCAGTATGTGGCGACGTATTTTCAGTAGAAGATCAAGCTAAAGTTAATGCAGCTAATGTTGCAGCTAACGAAGATGCAGTTAAAGAAGCTGCTGAAGCATGCCCAGTAGGTGCTATCGTAGTTGAATAATTAATCAACTAGATTATAAAAGTTAGGCGGTGAGTTTGGATAAACTCACCGCCTTTTTTGTAGTAATCAAATTTATTAAAATCGTTTCTAAATTTAATTATTTAAGTGCATCTGCACCAGAAACAATTTCAACCAATTCTTGTGTAATAGCCCATTGACGAGCTTTGTTATAATCAATAGTTAGAACTCTTATCATATCTTCTGCGTTATTTGATGCAGCTGACATCGCTGTCATACGTGATGCAAGTTCACTTGCTTGTGCTTCTAATAATGCTTGATATAACAAGTTTGTAATATACATTGGAACTATTTTTTGCAAAATAGCTTTTTCATTTGGTTCAAATAACATCAATGGATTGATTTTTGATTCTTCTTTAGCTTCAATCTTATCAGCTTCAATTGGTAAAATTGTCCAATCTTCAACTGCATATGACATCATGTTTTTGAACTTTGTTGTAACAATTTCAATCTTATCGATTTTTTTATCAACATAGTATTGAGCAATGTCTTCTGCGATACGTCTTGTACCTTCAGCTGTGACATTATTGATTTCATCAATATAAGTTTTTGCTATTTCAAATTTGTAGTATGGGTCATTTAGTTTTCTTTTGATAGAACTAATACCTTTTTGTCCAACGATGAACAAGTGAGGTGTAATACCCTTTTCTTCGTATTCTTTAACAGCTTTTAGCGTATGTCTAATAATGTTTGCATTATAAGCACCAGCTAAGCCTTTATTTGATGTTATAACAAGTAAACCAACTGAATCAACAGGTCTTTTTGTTAAAAGAGCAGGATAATCTTCAATCGCAGATTTTAGATTAAGTTCTGAACTTTCACAAGTACCACAAGCTGATAACATTCTTTTGAAAACGTCAACAAGCATTGTAGCAAAAGGTCTTGCTGATTTTACAGTTGATTCAGCTTTTTTGACCTTCGCTGCTGCTACCATTTTCATGGCTCTTGTTATTTTTTTTGTGTTCTCAACACTTTGTATTCTATTTTTAATGTCTTTTAAATTTGCCATTGTTACTTTCCATTATGCATTAACAAATGTGTTCTTAAATGATTCAAGATTTTTTGATAAATCTTTTTTATCATCGTCTGTTAAAGCTTCGCCATTATTTAATCTTTCGATTAATTGAGGCATATTAGCTGAATAGTAGTCAAACCAATCTTTTTTGAATTGGCTGATATTTTTATTTTCAATATCATCTAATACACCTTCGTTAGCTGCAAACAAGATACTTACTTGTTGAGCAACGCTTAATGGCATATATTGTGGTTGTTTCAATACTTCAGTCAATTTTTGACCTCTTAACAATTGCTTTTTAGTTGCCGGATCTAAGTCTGATGCAAATTGAGCAAATGCTTCAAGTTCTCTGAATTGAGCTAAGTCAAGTCTTAATTTACCCGCTACTTGTTTAATAGCTTTAGTTTGAGCTGCACCACCTACACGAGATACTGAAATACCTGCGTTGATGGCTGGTCTGATACCAGCGTTAAACAAGTTTGATTCTAAGAAGATTTGACCATCTGTAATTGAAATTACGTTAGTAGGGATGTATGCTGATACGTCACCTGCTTGTGTTTCAATAATAGGTAATGCTGTAATACTACCGCCACCTAATTTATCAGATAATTTTACCGCACGTTCTAATAATCTTGAGTGTAAGTAGAATACATCACCTGGGTAAGCTTCACGTCCTGGTGGTCTTCTCAATAACAAACTCATTGCACGGTAAGCTTGTGCGTGTTTAGTCAAATCATCATAAATGATTAAAACATGTTTGCCTTGTTCTAAGAAGCCCTCAGCGATAGCTGAACCTGAGAACGGTGCAATATATTGAAGTGGAGCAGCATCGTTAGCTGTAGCTGATACGATGATTGTATAATCCATAGCTCCATTATTTTCTAATGTTTTTGCAAGTTGTGCAACTGTTGATGCTTTTTGACCGATTGCAACGTAAATACAAATTACATCTTGACCTTTTTGGTTGATGATTGTATCGATTGCAATAGCTGTTTTACCAGTTTGTCTATCACCAATAATAAGTTCACGTTGACCACGTCCAATTGGTGTTAATGCGTCAATCGCTGTTAAACCAGTTTGTAATGGTTGGTGTACTGATTTTCTTGCTACGATACCAGGTGCAACTTTTTCGATTGGCATTGTTTTATCAGATTTGATTTCGCCTTTGCCGTCTAATGGTTGACCTGTAGGGCTTACGATTCTACCAATCAATCCTTCACCTACTGGTGCAGAAGCAATTCTACCTGTTGTTTTTACAGTCATTCCTTCTTTGATGTGTTGGTAGTCACCCAAAATTACAACCCCAACATTGTCTTCTTCTAAGTTTAAGGTGATACCTAATGTTCCTTTGCCGTCTTGGAATTCTACCAATTCGTTTGACATTACGTTTCTTAAACCGTACAATCTAGCGATACCGTCACCGATTTCTAGTACTGTACCAATGTTAGAGATTTCTGTAACAGAGTCGTAATTTTCTACTTTTGTTTTGATTATTGATGTTATCTCATCAGGATTAATTACTGCCATTTTCTACCTCTTATTTTATCATCTCTTTGCTTAAATCTTCTAATTTGTGTCTTAGCGAATTATCAATTACGCTATCACCAATTCTGATTACTAAACCTGCAATAATTTCTGCATCTTGTTCAAAATTAATCATTACAGATTTTTTAAGTTTTTCTTCTAATTTTTGTTTTAATCTGTTTTTAGCATCTTCTTTCATTTCTACCGCTGTAATAACTTCAACTCTTTCTAATCCTTTGATTAAATCAAGTTCGTGTTCATAAGCGTATACAATGTATTTGAAAGCTGAAAATCTGTTTTTATCGATTAAAACTTTAACAAAGTTTTTTACTGTTAAACTTATAGAGTCTTTAAAAATTTCATCAACGATGTCTTTTTTATCGTCAATACCAACTACTGGATTTGACAAAACTTCGTTTAAATCTGGTGATGATTTTAGAGTATCACTAATAGTTTTTAAATCTTTTAATATTTCATCAGATGTGATTACTCCAGCATTTTGTAATTCTACTAATGCTTGAGCATATCTTTTTGATACTACTAAAAATTTGTTTTGTGCTAATTCTGTCATTATAAGTTTAACCCATCTAATTTATCTATGCTTTCATTGATGTATTTATCTTGTAAAGCTTCATTGTTTCTTAAAGTGTCTTTAATGTGAGTTTTTGCAACTTCAAGAGAAGCCTTTGATGCTTTTTTCATCAATGTATTGTAAATAATTTTTTCTTCTGCATCAATAATCTTTTTAGCATTTTTTTCAATGCTCTCAGCTTGTTTTTTTGCATCTTCTGCAATCTTTTCGCTTAACTTAGAAGCTGTAACTTTCGCATCAGAAAGAATTGTTTCAACCTCTGTTGCTACATTTTTTACAGAGTCCTCTGCTTTAGCTAAATCCTTGATAGCAACCTCTTTTGCTTCTTTTGAGGCTTCAACCATTTGTTGAATTTTAGCTTGCAAGTTTTCGATAATCTTATTAACGTCAATTTTTTTGCAAAGGTATGCCAAAATTAACACAAAAACTACGAAGTTTAGTGTGTTAGATTCAACTATTACGTTCCAAAATTGTGCTAAATTTTCCATTTAAATTATCCCTCTTGCATTATTTTGTTAATAGCTTCATTGTCAGCGTTTGAGATATTAACATTTTCACCTAAAATCTTTGATGAAATTGTTTCTGCTATACCAACGACATGTCCTTTAAGTTCTTCTGATACTTGTCTTGAGGTATTTGCTAATTCTTCTTTTTTAGCTTTAACTTCTTCGTTTGCAACATTTTTTGCTTCAGCACAAACTTGAGCTTTTTCGTTTTTAGCTGTATCTGTAATGTCTACCATTGTTTTTCTAGCGTCACTACCAGCTTTTGCAATTCTATCTGCTCTATCTTTTATTAAGGCTGAAGCTTTTTGATTAGCTGTATTTGCATCGTTATAATTTCCGTCTACAAATTGTTTTCTTTCTCTAACAATTTTGTCCAACGGTCTGTATAGTATTTGGTTCATTAAGATTACAAATACTATAAAACTTACAAATGATACTAAAAATGTTGCATTAAATTCCATGTCTGTTCCTTTTTAGATTTTGACCTTATTATACAAGACCTACTAATTTCATTGCGATGAATAATGCATATAAAGCACAAGCTTCTGATAATGCAGCACCCATTAGGAAGAAACCAACTGCTTTACCAGCGATTTCAGGTTGTCTTGAAATACTTTCTAATAAACCTTTTGTTGCGATACCGATACCAAGACCTGCACCAACTGCACCGAAACCGATTGCAACACCTGCACCTAATTGTGCTAATTCTGAAATTGTTTGAACTTCTGCTGTCATTTTTTTTCTCCTTTTATTTTAATTTATTTTATATCTCTATTCTTCTTCATTTACGGCCATTGATACATAAGCGATTGTTAACATCATAAATACCAAGGCTTGAACGAAAGCTACAAATACTTCAAAGAACATTATTGGTAATGGTAAGAAGTATGCGAAGATACCTAACATTACGCCAACAAGTACTTCCCCTACGAATATGTTACAAAATAGACGAAGTGCCAAGCTGAATGGTCTTGTAATCATATCCAATAAGTCGATTAAGAACATTACTATACCAGGGAAACTAAGTCCGTGGTAGAAGAAATGTATACCTTTTTTCTTTATACCTACAATCAAGTAGTAGAATAATACGATGATTGCTAGAGCAGCAGTCATGTTAATATCGTTTGTTGGAGATGCTAATTCACCAGCTTTTAAGTGAATTAATCTCATTGGGATTTGACCCATTAAGTTTGCAACAACAATGAATAAAAATAATGATGCTGCAAGTGGAACATGTTTTCTTCCTTCTTCGCCAATCATTTGATCGACTTGATCCCAGAAAAAGCCCATTACTGATTCGCAAAAAGCTTGTATTTTTGATGGTATTACTGATAATTTACGTGTCGCAACGAATGCAAATACTAAAATTACAGCCATGGCAACCCACATGGTCAAAACTGTATCCATGTTTACAGCTGAATTACCTATATATTCTACCCAATGTCCCTCTGTACTCATTTAATATACCCTTCTATTCTTCTTCCATTATATATACCTAAATTTTAAATTGCAAAAATATTTTTTTGCTATAATTTCAATATGGCTATATTCAAGTTTAATAAACTAAATTCAACGAATTTACATTTGAAACAAAATTTTAACAATTACGAAAATTTTGATATTATTTTGGCTGAACATCAAACAAATGGCTACGGACGTTTTAAGCGTGAATGGTTAGATTTGGGTGGCGATAATATTTTCATGAGTATTTGTCTAAAATTTGACGGCTTTAACGAAAATATTGTAGGAATTACTCAATATACCTCGTTAATGCTTGCAAAAACTTTTAAATTTTATGGCATAAACCCAACAATAAAGTGGCCAAATGATATTCATATTGAGGGTAAGAAAATTTCTGGTATTTTAGCAGAATCAGTTATTAGAAATTCAAAATTCTTAGGTATTGTTATGGGTTTAGGTATTAATTTAAATACTAACGATGAGATGTTTGATAAAGTTTCTCAAAAGGTTACTTCTTTAAATATAGAAACTTCTAAAAAATTTGATAAAACAGAATTCATAAATAATTTCATGCAAAATTTTGAGCATGACTATGAGGTTTTTCTTACAAGAGGGTTCGTAAATTTCAAAAATGAATACATTTCTTATCTAAATTGTATAGACAATGAAATTACAGTAAAAAACTATGATAAAACGTTTACTGGCATCGCAAGAAGTGTAAGCGATAACGGCTTACTAATTTTAGAAACTGATGGAGAACTCCAAGAAATATCTGCTGGAGATATTGAATATTAATAATCAGTTTGATCTCTATTTTCTAAATATTCTCTAATGTAGTTAAGTGCAGATTGAACAATACGAGTAATTCTTGAAGAAGACAAACCAACTTGTCTTGCAATATCTTTTACTTGCATGTTTCTGTAAAAACGATACTCAACGATTGTTCTATCCTTTTGAGGAAGTTGTGCAATCGCTTCTTTTATCATTCTGCCCATTTCAGTAATTTCTGCCGCTTCATCAGGCATCGCTTTTGTATCTTTTACAAAATCGAATGGTGAATCATTGTCAGAGCCAGCCATAGCTAAACTATCAATAGAAAGGATAGTTTCGTAAACAGCTTCTCTAACTTTAGATGGTGTAACAGTCATTTCGCCGTCTTCACCCTCTGTGAATTCTTCGCTTTCGCCCTCTTTTTTATGTTTTAAAGAGTACCATTTATAACGACTTCTAAGCTCGTTTCTAATAGCCCATCTTACGGCTGTACCGATGTATGCAGAATTATATTTTTCCAGTTGCTCTTCTGTTTTATCTTTAATCATTGATTGCACAGCAATAATACCAATGCTAACAAGTTCTTCGTATTCTACCATGTGACTAGGTATTCTACGTTGTTCTATCTTAGCAACTTTCTGTACAATATCTATGTATTCTTTTAATCGTTCGTTACTTTGTATCATTAATTAAGAGCTCTGTTTTTTACATTAATAATGTCTTTGTTTTTTTAAATTATAAACAAAAAGTAAAATTTCTGCAACTGCCTTGTATAATTCAGGCGGAATCAGCTGATTCACCTCTACCATTCTGTATAATGCACGAGCCACGGGAGCGTTGTCGATAACTGGAACTTGATGTTGTTCTGCGAGTTCAATAATCTGTCTTGCGATAAGCTCTGACCCTTTTGCTGTAAGCATTGGCGAATCCATAGATTCTTGGTCATATTTTAATGCACATGCAACGTGGAGAGGATTTCTAACAACAAAATCAGCCTCTGCAACGCTATCCATCATACCTCTATGTAGCATTTGCATACGTCTTTGTCTTAGGGCTGCTTTAACATTAGGGTCACCCTCTGTGTTTTTATATTCATCCTTGATTTCTTTGAATGACATTTTTTGGTCTTTTAAAAATTTCCACTTTGTCATACCATAATCGGCAGCTGCAATTACCAAGAACGCTATACATGCTTTTGTGATAAAGTCTGTCATCAATTTACCAAACTCAATCATTACGGCAAAGTTATTATCAATTTCTGATAATCTTAAAATATCTGGCAAGTGACTTGAATAGCACATCCAACCGATATAACCCAGGATGATAACTTTGACAATGTTTTTAAACAATTCAAATAGAGTTTTGATACTCATGATGTTTTTAAAATATTTTGTCGGATTAAGTTTATCAAGTTTTGGCATTAATGGTGCTGTTGCAACAAGTGGTCCTACTTGTACGAAGTCTGCCATGATAGCAACAAACCAAGCTACAAAAAGAATTGGTCCGATGATTAAAATTGTTGGGATTACAGCCATTGTAAGTGCGTACATCGTGCCTATGACATCAAGATTTGAGTTCGGTATCTGTTCATAAAGCAGGACGTATAATTTTGTGATTTGATGCCAAATAAAAGGTGCAAGTCCGTTTATTGTTGCAAACAAAACAAGTAATGATATTGCAGTTGAAAAATCCTTTGATTTTACAACTTGTCCTTCATCTCTGGCTTTTTTCAGTTTCTGCGGTGTCGCATCAAACTGTTTATCTTCATCACCCATTGTTGTTTCCTTTTGTCCTTAAATATATCTTAAATAAAATAAATAATCCTTTCAAGTTAATGAAAGGATTATTAAGAAAGTTTTATTATTGTATTAGTAATTAACCTGCTACAATTTTGATACCAGAGCTTGTACCAATACGAGTTGCACCAGCTTCGATTACTGCAATAGCATCTTCTTTAGAACGAACTCCGCCAGAAGCTTTAACTTCCATACCGTGTGGAGCTACGATGTCGTGCATAATTTTAACGTCTTCTGGTTTAGCACCAACGCCACCTTTTACGAAGCCTGTTGATGTTTTTACTAGGTTAGCACCAGCTTCTACGCATAATTCACATGCTTTAGCGATTTCTTCTTTTGTTAATAAATCTGTTTCTAAGATAACTTTTAGGTTTTTGTCACCACAAGCTTCTTTAACCATTTTTACATCTTTTACGATATAATCATAATCTTTGCTCTTCATAGCAGTTACGTTCATAACCATATCGATTTCATCAGCACCGTCTTCGATAGCTGTTTTAGCTTCAAATGCAGTAACTTCTGATTTGCTTGCACCTAAAGGGAAACCTACTACTGTAACGATTTTTACGCCTGAACCAGCTAAGTGTTCTTTTGCTAATGAAACGTATGCTGGATTTACGCAAACGCCTAAAAATTTATGTTCTTTTGCTTCATTAAATAATTTGATTAAATCATCTTTTGTGCAATCTTGTTTTAACAATGTGTGTTCTACATATTCGTTTAATGGTTTCATATAAACTCCGTCCTTTCTTTATGTTCTAATTTTAATATAAATACTATTTTTTCAAAATTATATATTTGTTTTTGTGTAATTTTGTTAAGATAAAATCTTAATTTAATGGTTTTTTGTTCCTTACTCATGCTAATATCGTTCTATCAAGTGGGGAGTATGATGTTAAATACTTTATTTAAAAAATCTACAAAGTCTACAAAAAGACTTGATTTTGAAGTTAATAACTTTTACGAGAAATTGAAAGCTATTTATAATTATGACTCAATTTCAGAAGATAGAAAAAACTATTTGACAGAAGTAATGAATGAATATGGATATTTGAATTATCCTCACATTAAAGCTCTTGAAGAAATATCTCCTGCTGAAACTTTATTTTGTTTAGAACAAAAATGGAAAAATAATGGAGTCTTTTCTGCTGGAAGTTTTCAGTTTGAAAATGATGAAGTAAGTGTTCTTCAACGTAACAAAATTAACTCTTCAGAATGGATTTGTGCAGAGGGACATGAGATTAAATTAATTAATCTTCCAGCTCTTTCAAATGGTAACAATTCTAATGAATGTTCAAAATTTTTAGATTGGCTAAAACAATTGATTATATTACCTACTGGTAATATGAAATTTGGTATCTTAGACACTACAATTTATTTAGTTCCATTCCATCCAAGAGATTTTGGTTGTTCTTATCTTCCAATTTCGATGGAAGCTTCTGATACTATGTATGACAAAGTTATTGGTGAGAAAACTGGATTTGATGTTACTCAACAAGTTTCAATGTTTATAAAAATGGCACAACTTGCAGGTCATCCTGTAATTTATGATGTTTTGCCACAAATTTCAAGATTTTCTAAGTTAATACTATTTAAACCTTATATGGCAAGATGGTTTGACATTAATGAATTGATTTCAAAAATTTCAAACAAGGTTGATGAAGTTGCAGATTCCCTTACTGATAAATATCTTTCAGAAGATTTGAACATTGTTAAAAAATTATATAAAGATATTTTGAAATCAGGAGTTTCAAATACTCTTTCTGAACACTATATGCCTATTTACGATGAAATTGATAGGCTTTTATTACCATATAAAAAAGAAATTTCTAACGAAATGGGTGAAAAATCTGTTCAAGAAAAATTGCACAAAAGAGTAGAAAAAATAGTTTCAAAAATAAATGGTAAATCTATTTCAAAACTATCTTCACCAGCAGATTTAACAAACGTAAAAGAATGTGTTGAAACATTAATAAGTGAAAATTTATGGACTCTTCCAGGTGGAGCTTGGTGTTCGGCTGGTCTTCCGGTTTTTGATAAAATGGCAGAATCAGCTGCGTATCCGATGTTTTTGCACTTTGACGTAAAAGACAGAGATGTTACAGAATTTGCAAATTTAGATTGCCAGACACCGTTCTACTTTGCTTATTTAGACAAGCAAAAATACAACGAAAAAGTTATTGATGGCTATATTTTATATATGGAACATATTCAAGATTTATATGGGTTTGACGGTATAAGAGTTGACCATTTAGACCATATAATTGATGATATTTCTCAAAAAGAGGGTTTCCCTATTAGTTATAGATGTCCAGCGAAAGTTTTAGGAAAAATTAACGAACATTTTAAACGTAAAATACCATATTTTGCTACTTTGGCTGAATATATGTTGGGAAATAAATTCTACAAAGAATATCATAATGACATGAAATTTGATGTTTTATGGGGTGATGATATTTCATCTCAATCTTTAAAAACTCCAGCTGAAATTATTAAAGATAATCAGTATTTAGCAAATTTCAATATTCCTTTATACAACAAATCGAAATTATCAATTTTAAAAACATACAATAATCAAGACGGTGAATTTTCTATCATAGACAGATACCCAGGGCAACTTGGTGAAAGTGGTGCTATGTACAAATGGTTCAAATACAAATTTTTACCAGGGGGAAAATTTGCAACTCGTCCAATGATGTATGTAGATGGTGATGAAAGCTTTACTCAAACAGGTATTCGTAGAACTATTGATGCTGAAGTTCCTATGATTAGAGAAAAGAACTATTATTTCTATGCAAAATTTGATGCGATAAGTAGATTTGTTAAATCTCAAGATGTTTTGATAAATGGTGAAGCTCAGATTATTGCAGAAGATAATGAGGGTTTTGCAACTTGGATGGTTACAAAAGAACCATTAAAACAAGCGTTTTTAATCGTATCAAACTGTAATTCTCCATTTGAAAAAGTTACAAAATATTCTCCAGATGGTGTTCCTTATACTGATGTAAAAGTTGGTAAGGATATTTATAATAAGACAGTTAATATCCCAGGGGATTATGCCGCTGTTGCTGAATATATCTTTGATGGTAGAGATTTTTCTATCGTTGATTTTGCTTCTCCTGAATACTCTCTAACTTTCCCAAGTTTATATTCTGGCGAATTTAAAATCTTTGTTATTAAAAAATAAGGTGTAAAAAATGTTGGCAATAACTCTAAATATTCTAACTTTTATTTTTTGGGGAATAGCTATTGTTATTCAATTTATGGTGCATAACAGAACTAACCCTGAAGTTCCACCATTAGTTAGAAATTTGTTGGTTTTATTTGTTGCTCTTGGCTGTGTAACTTTTTCAATAAAATTATCTCTAGGCGAGTAATTATTCAACAGGGACAACTGATAACTTATTGAACTTTTTGTGAGATTTTTTGATTTTACAAATTCTATCTCGAATGTGTTCAACGTGTTCTGTTTTAGGTTTTATTGTTAAAAATTTTCTGTAGTATCTGATTGCATCTGTAAATCTCTTTAGTTTATCAAAGCAGATACCGATACCTAATAATGCTTTTTCATAGTTTGGATTTAGTTTTAAAAGTTTACTAAATACCATGCAAGCTTCTTTGTATTTTTCAAGACTCATTAGCAAAGCAGCTTTGTGTTGGTGTGCTTGGAAAAATTTAGGTGCTTCTTCATTGATTTTGTCATAAATCATCAACGCCATATCTTCTTCTTCGCATAATTCATGTGCAATAGCTAATTGTACTTGAGCATTTAAATTATTTTTATCAAGCTGAATGGCTTTTCTTAAATTTTGCATAGCCTCACAAGCTCTACCATTCAATAGTAGGCAAATACCAAGCTCGTAATAAATGTCTTTGTTTTCACTATCAATGATTAATGCTTTTTTTAGTGTGCTAATTGCTTTTGGAAAATCTTTTAAATGCTTGTAAGAAAGAGCAAGTCCATAATAAGCTTCAAGATTTTGTCTGTTTAAAAGAATAGAACGCAAATATTTTGATACACTTTCCTTAAACATCATTGAAGAACGTAATGCATCCGCTTGTACGCAAAGCACATAAGATTCGTCTTGATGTAATAAATCAGGGCTTGTTACAAACTTTTCAGTTTTAATATTCTGTTTTTCTTCTGCTTCTAAAGTCATTTCCACTCCTGCATATCTATTCTATTGATTTTTTTTTAGCATGGTATCAACCGTACGAATGAAATTTATAGACCATTGGATTTATTTTTGCTACTGTGTTATAAAATTCTTATGAGATTTATTTTATTAATAGCAATTCTTTTTTATACTATGCCGGTCTTTGCAGCAGATACTGTGGAGCTTACTGGTGTCTCTAAAAATAAAGTTAAAATTTCAGAACCAAAGAAAAATATTAAGGGTTCTTTGTTGATTAAAGATGAAGAACTTATGAAAAACTTGATAGAAACTCAAAATAAGCAGGATTTAAAAGATATTGAAGCACTTTGGAAAGGAACTGTTGAGAATAACAAAGTTATTGAGTTTGCATTAAAAAAATTGGCTACTCCCGAAAGCCAAAGAAGAATACATTCTTCTTTAATGGCAAAAACTCTTTCTGCTATTGTTAGCGGAACTTCTTTTGTTCCATCTTTTATGGGTGCTGACCCTTATATCCAAACTTCTGCTTTTGCAGCTGGTAGACTTGCTCAAACTCTTTTGAACAAAAAAAATATTCCTCAAGAAGTTCCACTAACTGATACTGAACTTATTGAATTGGCAAGTTTGGTTGAAGATTTGCAGGATAAAATTATTAATGCGTATTATAATTATAAAAATTCTCTTTCTGTTTTGAAAGATACTCGTCAAAGAATGCTTTTATATAGTAAAAATTATTCTAAAGCTCTCGATAAAGGCGACATCTTAGATATTTCTATTTCAACTAATTTGTATGAATCTATGAAAATTCAAGAATATCAAGCTGAAATGAATGCTGAAAAATATCACTTGGAACTTCAACGTTTAGCTGGTAAAAAAGTTGTTGATAATTTGAGTTTGTATAAATTTAATTACGATGCGGCATTGTTTAAAGGAAAGCAGGTGAAGAAATGAAGAAATTAATATTGTTGCTTGCTATTCTTATGTTACCAAAAGCTTTTGCAGTTGAGCTGGAAGATGTTACAACTCTTCGTGACTCAGCATATCGTGTTGGTACAAGTGATGAAGTTGAAATTAAATATCAGGTAAAAGATAGAGTTAATGCAAATGCTGTTAAACAAGAAGAAGAAATTTTAGATTCTCGAGCTTTAACTTATGCAGATTTGAGTATCAAAAAAATCTCAAAAGAAATCTCTGATAATCTAAATCTAAAGTCTGATGATATGATGAAAGATTTGTCTTTATTGTGGCGTGGGGCTGCTGTTAAAAGTGATACTATAAAATTTGCATTATATAAACTTTCAAATCCTGATGCAGATAAACCTGATGAACATTCAGTTAAAAAAGTTTTAACTACTATTGCAAGTATGTCAACACTTGTTGGTGCTGGTGTCGGCAATCCATTGCTTGCTTCGGGTTCGTTTTTAGGTAGTAATTTGCTAGGTATTGCAGCACAAGACGACAAAGCTATGAATTACAAATTCTCTCGTGTTAATGATGCGGATATGATTATTCTTGTTCGCAAAATTGATGCTTTGCAACAAGATATTGTAAATGCTTACTATGATTACATGACAACTAGAAAAATCTTTGATATGGCGACTCATCAAGCAAAAGTTGCATATAATAATTATCAATATGCAGAAAATGGTGCAAAAAGAGAAATCTTACTTATTGCGGATGCTTATTATCGAACATCTTTAGATTATCAAATGCATGCACGAAACAATTTTTACTCTAAAAGAGCATCTTTAGAGCAATTAGTTGGCAAAGAAACTTTTGATCAATTTGAAGACATCATTAATAAAAGAGATTACTAAGATAATCTTCTAATCATTTCTTGAGCTTCTTCATTATCTGCAAAAATTTCTACAGATTTTTCTGCGTATTCTAAAGCTTTGTCATTATCTTTTAATTGTTCATAGCATTTTGCCGTATTCATAAGCATTAAACTATTGTTTGGATTTTGTTTTAAGATAGCCTCAAAGATGTTTGCAGCTTGTTGGAACTCGCCATTACTATAATAAGTAAGAGCTAAAACGTTTTCTGTTTCAACGTTTTTGTTGATTTCATAAGCTGCAATTAAATATCTTTTTGCACAATCATAATCTTTAATCATATAGTTTGCTTTACCGCAAAGATATAATGCGTAGTCGTCATTTGGAGCTAATTTGATAGCTTTTTCTAGTAATGAAACTGCTGCCTCATTATCATTTAAAGCCATTTTATTTTTAGCTGCAAAAGTTAAAATTTGAGGATTTTTTTCGTCGTGAAGTACGACATCCTTATAATATTTTTCAGCTTTTAAGTAATTTCCTACAGCGTGTAAGAAATTTGCGTATTCAAATTGAATATTGTTATCATCCGGTTCAAGTTCGATAGCTTTGTTAAACTCGTCTTCAGCATATTCAAATAATCTTTTGTTTAAATAAATAACGCCAAGATCCTTGTGAGTTTGTGCTGAATTTGGTTCAAGCTCAATAACTTTTTTGAAAATTCTTTCAGCTGTATCAATGTCATTTGTTTGCATACAAAGCATTGCGTATTGATGATATAGAGAGGCTGTTATAGAACCTTGCATGATAAGTTGTTCGTATACACCTTTAGCTTCTTCATAACGATGTTGTTGAATATACATTGAAGATAATTTTTGTGCCATAAGAACAGATTTTGGATTTTTTCTAACAAGTTTTTCCATAAGTTCAATGGCTTCGTCTTGATGATTAAGTTGTTCATGACAACATGCCAAGTTGTATATAAAATTGTGTTTATCTGGAAATTTTTCAGATAAATATTTGTAATGTTCAATAGCTTTTTCGTATTGTGCTGATTTGTATTCAGACAAAGCTAAGGCTACCATATATTGTTCACATTTTTCAATTTCGTAGGCTTTTTCAAAATATTCACAAGCCTCTGCATTTTTGTTTTGTAATTGCAAAATTGAACCAATGTTGAAATATGTTAATGGATTTTTTAAACTTAATTCTGTAGCTTTTAGATAATTTTCTAACGCAGCTTGATGATTACCTGCTGAAAGATATGCTGTACCTAAATTGTTATAAGTTTGTGCATTTTCAGGATTTAATTCTACTGCTTTTGATAAATAAGCAATACAGTTTTCAATATCTCTTAGTGCAAGATAAGTCGTACCAACTAAATAATATGTCTTAGCAGTTTCTTCACTTTCCTTTTCTAACAAGCTCAAGGCAAGTGGTAAAGCTTTGTCAGGAGAACCTGAGCGTAAATAAATAATTGCTAAATTACTATATGCATCAAGATAATCTTCTCTTAGTGCAATAACTTGTTTGTAAGCTGTTTCTGCGTGAAGAAAGTCGTCCATATTGTCATAACAACTTCCAAGATAGAACCAACTTGTAGCATCGTCATTTTTGTATTTTACAACTGTTTCGAAAATAGCTCTGCCCTCATCGTAAAGTTTAAGGTTTACGTTGCAAAGCCCAAGCATTTTCATAGCTTCGATGTTGTGTTCGTCTTCTTTTAATAAATCTTCTAATTGAATTTTTGCTGATTCAAACTCTTTGTTTGAAATTTGTTCGTTAATTTTATCTAAAATGTTATCCATACTTTACATTATATATGAAAAATTTTTAATTAAAACATGTTTATGTTACAATGGTCATGCTAAATAGGGGATAAGGAGGATTATTTTGTCTCAGCAAAATATATTTCATGACGGTAATATTATACCTGTTAATATAAGAGAAGAAATGAAACGTTCATACATTGATTATGCGATGAGTGTAATTGTAGGACGTGCATTACCAGATGTTCGTGACGGTTTAAAACCAGTTCACCGTAGAATTTTATTTGCTATGAATGAATTGGGCATGACACCTGATAAACCATTTAAGAAATGTGCCAGAATCGTTGGTGAAGTACTTGGTAAATATCACCCACACGGTGACTCTTCAGTATACGAAGCTTTAGTTCGTATGGCTCAAGACTTTGCTACAAGATACTTAATGATTGATGGTCACGGTAACTTTGGTTCTGTCGATGGTGATAGTGCAGCTGCAATGCGTTATACTGAGGCAAGAATGCACAAAATCACTCAATCAATGTTGGCTGATATTGATTGTGAAACAATTGATTTTGTTCCAAACTTTGATGGTTCGTTAGAAGAACCTGATGTTTTACCAGTAAGATTACCAATGATTTTATTAAACGGTTCTTCTGGTATTGCGGTTGGTATGGCTACAAACATTCCACCTCACAATGTTTCAGAGGTTATTGATGGTACAGTTGCATTGATTGATAATCCTGACATTACAATCGAAGGCTTAATGGAATATATTAAAGGTCCAGATTTCCCAACTGCAGCAACAATTGTAGGTTTAAATGATATTAAACAAGCTTACGAAACAGGTCGTGGCTCTATTAAAATGTCAGCAGTAGCTACAATTGAAGAATTACCAGGTGGCGGTGGTCGTCAAGGTAGAACAGCTATTGTTGTTACAGAAATTCCTTACCAAGTTAATAAAGCAATGTTAATTGAAAAAATTGCAGAACTTGTTAAAGATCAAAAAATTACTGGTATCTCTGACTTAAGAGATGAATCAGATAGAGAAGGTATGCGTATCGTTATTGAATTGAAACGTGATGCAAAACCTGATGTTGTTAAAAACAACTTGTTCAAACATACTCAATTAGCTACAACATTTGGTTACAATATGTTGGCTCTTTGCGGTAAACAACCTAGATTGATGAACTTAAAACAAGTTTTAGAAGAGTTTGTTGCTCACCGTGTTGAAATCGTTACACGTCGTACAACTTACTACTTGAAGAAAGCTAAATTAAGAGCACATATCTTGGCTGGTTTATTAATTGCTTTAGGTTCATTGGATGAAGTTATTGAATTAATCAAAAAATCAAAAACGACTGATGATGCTCGTGAGGGCTTGATGTCAAGATTTGGTCTTGATGTAGAACAAGCTAACGCAATTCTTGAAATGCAATTGAGAAGATTGACTGGCTTAGAACAAGACAAAATTAAAAACGAATACGACGAGTTATTAAAGAAAATTGAAGAATACGAAGAAATTCTTTCGGATAGAAATAAAGTTTTAGCTATTATCAAAACTGAATTGTTAGAAGATAAAGCTAAATACGGTGATGAAAGAAAAACTCAAATCGTTCCTGAACAAGGTGAAATGAGTATTGAAGACTTAACACCAAATATTCCAATGGCAGTATTCATTACTAACCAAGGCTATTTGAAACGTATTTCTTTAGATACATTTGATAGACAAAACCGTGCTACAAGAGGTAAGAGTGGTATCAAAACTAAAGAGGATGATGATATTCAACACTTCTTTACTGCAATGATGCACGATAAAGTTCTATTCTTTAGTTCAAAGGGTACAGTTTATAGCTTGAGCGTATATGACTTCCCAGAAGGTCAAAGACAAGCTAAAGGTTTACCAATTGTAAACGTATTACCAATTGAACAAGGTGAAAAAATTACTGCAGTTGTTCCAGTAAGCGAATTCTCAGCTGATATGAACTTGATTATGTTAACTAAATCAGGTTATATCAAACGTATCGAATTAAATAATTTTGCAAACATCAGAAGAAATGGTATTATCGCTATTTCATTAGAAGAAAATGATGAATTGAACTGGGTTAAACTTGCAAAATCAAATGACGAAATCATTATTGGTACAAGTTGTGGTATGGCTATTAGATTTAGCGTATCAGACTTAAGACCTTTAGGTAGAAGTGCTAGAGGTGTTACATCAATGAAACTTCGTTCAGGTGATACAATTATCGGTTGTGATATTGTTCCTCAAAACTATGATGCCGACTTGCTTGTAGTTACATCAGATGGTTTTGGTAAACGTTCTAAATTATCAGAATTCAGAACTCAAAACAGAGGTGGTATCGGCTTAATCGCAACTAAATTCAAATCTTCAGCATCAAGATTAGTTGCATTAACAATCGTTGATGAAAATGATGAAGTAATGCTAGTTACAGCAAATGGTATCTGTACAAGATTAAAAGCCGGCGATATTTCTCGTCAGGGTAGACCTGCAACTGGTGTAAGAGCTCAAAACTTAATTGATAACGATGTTGTAGTTTCTGTTAACAAAATCGTAAATCCAAACACAGACGATTCTGTTTCTGATACAAAGGCTCAAACTCCAGCTCAACCAGCTGACGATGCTGTTCAAACTAAATTGATTGACACAGATATGTAATTGTTACTTGGTAGAATAAATTATGAAAAATTTATACAATTTTGAAGATTGGAAAGATATACAAGAACATCAAA
This sequence comes from Cyanobacteria bacterium UBA791, assembly GCA_002297005.1. Taxonomy (GTDB): domain Bacteria; phylum Cyanobacteriota; class Vampirovibrionia; order Gastranaerophilales; family Gastranaerophilaceae; genus UBA791. The sequence goes on from DBIX01000024.1 coordinate 34,898, forward strand.
TGATAGGGGAGATTTTACTTGAATCAGGTAAAATCAACCTTATTCATTTAGGGATGGCTTTGGATATTCAACGTTTTCAAAAACTACCATTAGGTGAAATTTTTGTAAATATGAAAGTTTTATCTGTTGATGATTTAAATACTGCACTAGATTTACAAAAGAAACTCGACAAAATGCTTGAAGAAAAAGGTTTGTAGGTTATTTATATTGAATAAGGAAATTTATTTATACAATGTAAATCAAATGAAAAATCCAGAAGTTAAGATGTGGATGTGTTTTCCCTCTATTTACTCTTTTTCTCTATCTTCATTAGGATATTTATGGATTTCTAAAGAATATGAAGAACGTGATGATGTTTCTGTTGAAAGGGTTTGCTCAGATACTGAATTAACTCATTTTAGTCCAAAAGAGTTGGATTTTATTGCTTTTTCTTTTTCTTTTGATTTAGACTTTTTGAATATCTTCAAAATGCTTGATAAATATAATATTCCACTAAAAGCAGAGGATAGAGATGAGACATATCCGTTGGTAATGGTAGGTGGACCTGTTGTGACTGCAAATCCAATGCCGTATTCAAAATTCTTTGATGTATTTTTTATTGGTGATGGCGAGGGAATAAATTCTAAAGTCGTTGATGTTTATAAAGCTAATAAAGGAAAGTCAAAAGATGAAATTTTAAAAGCTCTTTCTGAATTGGATGGAGTTTTTGTTCCAAAGTATAAAAAAGAGGTCGAAAAAGCGACAGTTTCTCTTGAAAATTGTGTTTATTCTCCAATAATTTCAGAGGATGCATATTTTAAAAATACTTTTATCGTTGAAATTGCGAGAGGTTGTTCAAATTGTTGTGCCTTTTGCTTGGCATCGTATTTGAATTTACCTCAGAGAAATGTGCATTTAGATAAAGTTTTAGAGGCTTTAGATCTTGGTTTATCTTTCACAAATAAGATTGCTCTTTTAGGTGCGAATGTTTGTGCTCATCCTGATATGGATGCAATTTGTAACTTTTTGCTAGAAAAAATGGCTGAGGGTAGAGAAATTGAAATGACAATTTCTTCTCTTCGTGCTGATAAATTATCACCTCTAGTTGTAAAAACTTTAGTTAGAGCTGGACAAAAATCTGCGACTGTTGCTATTGAAGCAGGAAGTGAAAGACTTAGAAAAGTAATTAACAAACATATTACTAAAGAACAATTTTATAATACTGTAAAAATAGCCATGGACAATGGCTTAAAAGGTTTAAAAGTTTATTGCATGTACGGTATTCCTACAGAAACTATGCAAGACTTAGAAGAAATGGTAGAGTTAGCTAAAGATTTAAAAAAAACTTACAAGGGTTTTGATTTATCTTATGCTTTTTCAACTTTTGTTCCAAAACCTCATACACCTTTTCAATGGTGCAAAAGAGAAGATTCAAAATCTTTAGAGAAAAAGGAATTGTACTTGAAAAAAGAATTTCATAAACTTGGGTTAAAAGCTTCTTTTTCAAGTATAAAATGGGATTATTTCCAAACTGCAATATCAAGAGGGGATGAAACTTTAACAGATTATTTACTTGCAGTTTATAAAAATGGTGGAAATTTAGGAGCTTTCAAAAAATCAGCGAAAGATTTAATTAATCTTTCTAATTTTACAGATGAAATTGATGTAAATTCTGAACTAGCGTGGGATTTTATTAAGTTTAGACCAAATAAAACCGCTCTACTTCAAGAACATAGTAGATTGTTATACTAATTCACATTTTGTAATAACTTTTGTAATTTCGTCATGTGGGTTATACAATAGATACAGCAGACTTTATGAGGAAATTTTTATGAAATTACACATGCAGATTTTAATTGCATTAGGTTTAGGTTTAAAACGTAACTGGCACATATTCTTTGGCTTGGTTGCAGGTATTATTGTTGGTGTATTTTTACAAGGACAAGAAAATACATTTATAATTAACTTTTTAACTTTTATTGGACAAGTTTTTATTAGATTAATTCAAATGGTTGTTCTTCCTCTTGTCGTGTCTGCGATTATTATTGGTATTTCAAGTGTTGGTGATAATAAACTTTTGGCGGTTTTTGGTAAGAAAATGATACTTTATTATGGTATTCTTTCTGTTGTTGCCGTTATAATTGCTACTGTATTAGCATTAACTATACAACCTGGGGTTGGAGCAGTTAGCTATATTAATCACGATGCAATTGCGGAAATTCAAGAACAAGTTGCTGCAACTATTGAACAACAACGAGGAAATATGCTTAACTTATTCTTAAGCTTTATTCCTAAAAATCCTGTTGAAGTATTTGCAAATGGTGCAATGGTTCCAGTTATTGCCTTTGTATTATTGTTTGCTATTGCTTTAGCTAAAGTTGGTGAAATTAATAGACCAGTTGTTTCGTTCTTTGAATCAATCTTTGCTGCTACAATGAAAGTTACTGACTGGATTATGTATTTTGCAGCTCCTGGGGTTTTCTCATTAACAGCTGTTGCTATTGCAAATTATGGTGTGATAATTTTTGACAGTATTTCTAAATATCTGATAGTTTTATTTATTGCTTTCGGTATACAGTTCTTTATTGTGTATCCGTTATTCTTGAAAGCTTTTTCAAAAGTTCCAATTTTAATGTTATATACTACAATGGCGGAAGCTATGATGGTTGCTTTTGGTACAGCAAGTTCTTCTGCAACTTTGCCATTGACGATTGCGTGTTGTGAAAAAAGAGGTATTTCTCATAAGGTTTCAAGTTTTGTATTGCCTCTAGGTGCAACTCTTAATATGGATGGTACTGCAATAGTACAAGTTGTAGCGGTTATCTTCTTGGCACAAGCTTATGGCGTTGCGTTGACTCCATTTTTGGTATTACAAATTGCTTTCTTAGCAATTATTGCATCAAGTACTTGTGCTGGTATTCCTGGAACAGGATTGATTACAGTAGCTCTTGTATTGAATGGTATGGGATTATCTCCTGAACAACTTGTTGCGGGTTTTGCGTTCTTGTTTACAATTGATAGATTGACAGATATGTTCGGAACAGTATTGAATGTATTTTCTGACGCGGTTGTTGCTGCAACTATTGCTGATAACCAAAATGAAATCAATTATGATTTGTTAAATAATCCTGAAGCTTATAATGAGGTTATTTAATGAGTATGTTTGAAGATAAGAAGTATATTGCCTTTTGGGGCTATCCTGACCCTGAAGTAATTGATAATTTTAGAACAGCTTATCCAAACTTGGAATGGCTAGATTTAGATATTGATTTTGGTGCTCCGGATTTGAATTTGTTGCCTGATGTTTCTTGTAAAATTATCAAAAATCTGATTAATAATGCTTTTTATTATCGAGATAAAATTTTTAAGATTATTTGTGCAGTTGGAAAAGAAAAATGTGATTCAGGTTGGATAGCTGCAACATTATTGGAGAAATACGGTTTTGATGTTATTCAAACAAGATACGAAAATCTTGAAAATCCAAAACCTTTAGTATATTCAACTTCAAATTTACCTTTGTTTGATAAGGTTAATTTGATTATGAATTCTATTCCAAAGCCAATAAAAATGGATTGCGAATATATAAAACCAAAATTTGGTTTTTGGGGTGTTCCGCCAAATGATATTGATATTTTAAAATTATTTCCAAATGATACTCACGTATACGGTTGGATAAGATGTTGTGAGGCTGGAGTTCCAGCTGATATTGAGATGGAAATGTTTGTTGACGAAGATGTTCCGACAGTTTTTTATTCACAAGCTTTCTGTGCAAAAGGTCAATTGGCTAAATATTTGGCAGATAAATATTCTGGACTATATATTGATATTGATGATTATTCAACAAATTCTATTAAAGCTAAGATTGAAGCGTTCTTGAGGTTAAGATAATGGCTATATATGTAGATGCTGGTACAACTTATACAAAAGCTATTGTGGTAAATGAATCTGTTTTAGATTTGTTACCATATCTTCACCATGAGCAAAATGGCAGAAAATATTATATTTTTCCATCAAAATCTTTGAAAAATATGAATTTAAATATTACCAAAGCTTGCGGTCACATGGGCGGTGCTTGTGAAAACGAAATTGTCGCAATGTCTTTGGGTGCAAAGGATATTGTAGAGGCTAATTCAACTATTCTTGATTTAGGTAGTCGTGATGCAAAATGGATTAGATTTAAAGACAAAAAGTTTGCAGATATGGACTGGAATACTTCTTGTGCAAGTTCTACAGGGGCTACTGTTGAAATGCTTATGAAATTCTACGATATAAATGCACATGAATTGGAATACAATAAAGAAAAATACGTGGTTACTTGTGGTATCTTTGGTTTAGAAAAAATTATGGATGATATTGCAAGTGGAACTCCAGCAAATATTGCTGTTTCAAAATTTGTCCACGGTATTGCGTATAATTCTTGGAATTTTGCTAAAAAACCTAAAAAGATATATTTATCAGGCGGTTTTTGTAATAACAAATGCTTTGTAGACTGTCTAAAAAATTATTGCGAAGTTGTTTTGTTAGGTCAATTTGTTCTTTGCGAAGGTTTAATGAATGAATAACGTTAAAACTGGTGCAGTCGGTGAAGATTTAGCAAGAAGATATTTAGAAGATAATGGGTATGAAATCCTTGATACAAACGTAAAATTTTCGAGATTTTGTGAGCTTGATATAGTTGCTAAAATAAAAAAGACTATTGTTTTTGTTGAGGTTAAAACTCGTAAAACAAATACCTTTGGCACTCCGGAAGAGGCAATAACAAAAACAAAGTATCAAAATATTAAAAAAGGCATCTATTTTTATTTACAAGACAAAAATATAAAGTATGATAAATATAGAATTGACGTGGTTTCTATTACGTTAAAGCCTGAATTAAAAATTGAACATTTAGAAAATATTTAATATGAATAAAATCGAATTAAGCTTTTTTTATAAAAATTTGGATAAATTAGTAATTGAAGATAATAAAAAGTTAGCTTCAATTATTGCTTGGCTTGAATTGATTTTAACTCATTCTGAATACAAAGGTAAATATTTAATGCCTAAAAAACAGGATTTAGCAAAGCTTTTACACGTTGGTTTGGGTACTATTCAAAATGCATATAGAAGTTTAGAGGATAAAGGTATACTTGTTTCAAAACAATGTGTTGGAACTTTTTATACAACTGAAAAATCGTCTACAGATTTTAGAAAATTAACTTCTAAAAAAGATATTTTGTTATCAGAGGTTTTAAATTACCTAAAAGAAAAAGATTTAAATATTGGCGATAAGATAGACTCTGTTAGATTTTTTGCACAAAAATTTAATGCCTCAACTGCTACAATTTTACAGGTCTTTGAACAATTAGAAAGTATTGGTGTTCTTGAAAATAATAATGGTACAAGAATTATTTCAGATTTGAGTTGTGAAATTTCAAATGCCACAAAGGAAACGCTTTCTGATAAGGTTTATAAGGATTTAAAAAACTACATTATAGAAAATTTAAAACAAGGTGATAAGTTGCCATCTGTCTACAAATTGGCAGAGGATTTTTCTGTAAGTGTAAAAACAGTCTTTTCTGCAATTCAAAAACTTCAAAAAGAGGGCATTTTAAAAACTCTTTCAGGAAGATACGGAACAGTTGTTCTAAGAGTTCCAAATGATAAAGTCCTTTATCAAAAACCTGAGGTTTCTATTTTTGCATCAGCTTCAGAAACTTATCAATATAGATATGAAAAGATTTTAAACATTATAAAAAAGATGATTTTGGATAACTTTGAAGTTGGTTCAAAACTTCCGTCAATATCTGAGTTAGCACTACTTTTAGATGTTAATGCAAATACAATTAGAAAAACTTTTGATGTACTAAGAGAAGAAGGCATTGTTTCTTCTGTTCGTGGACGTTATGGTGGAACTTTTGTACTTGAACTTCCAGATTATGAATCTACTCAAGCATATCAATGGCTTGCTGTCACTAATGATTTTTCTGTTTAATTTGTATATCTAAATTTGGTTTAAATTTTGTATTAAAAAGCGGAGCTTTTGGCTCCGCTTTCAATATATTATAACTTTTGGTTATAATTATAATTTCTCAGCAACCATTAATGTAGTTTCTGCTAAACGAGTTGAGTATCCCATTTCATTATCATACCAAGAAATAATTTTAACTTGGTTGCCACCCATAACTCTTGTTAATAAAGCATCAACTGTTGATGATTGAGATGTACCAACATAGTCAGATGATACTAATGGTTCTTCTGTATAGCATAATACGTGACCATCAGCACCTTCTTTTAATGCTGCGTTAACTTCTTCAACTGTTACGTCTTTAGAAAGTTCAAATACAACGTCAACTAAAGATACGTCTGGAGTAGGAACACGCATAGCGAAACCATCCAATTTACCTTTTAATTGAGGTAATACTAATGCAACAGCTTTAGCAGCACCTGTTTTTGTAGGAACGATGTTTAAAGCACCAGCTCTAGCTCTACGAGGATCTTTGTGACCAGCATCTAAGATTCTTTGGTCACCTGTGTATGAGTGAACTGTTGTCATTAAACCTTTTACGATACCAAATTTTTCATCGATAACTTTTGCAACTGGAGCTAAGCAGTTAGTTGTACAAGAAGCCATTGAAATTACGTTATGTTTTGCTGGATCGTATTCTTTATCGTTAACGCCTAAAACGATTGTTTTATCTTCGTTTGTAGCTGGTGCAGAAATGATAACTTTTTTAGCACCTGCATCGATGTGAGCGTGAGCTTTTGTTGCATCTGTGAAGAAACCAGTTGATTCAACTACAACGTCTACGTTTAAGTCTTTCCAAGGTAATTGAGCTGGATCTTTTTCTGCGAAGAATTTAATTTTTTTACCGTTGATGATGATACCTTCTTCGTAAGCTTCTACTGTACCATCGAATTTGCCCATTACTGAGTCATATTTGAAAATTCTTGCTGCATCTTCTGGTTTTAAACCTGGGTCATTGATTGCAACATAATTGATTTTATCAAAGATACCTTCTCTGATAGCTGCTCTTAATGTGTTACGGCCGATTCTACCAAAACCGTTAATTGCTACGTTTACCATATAATTTTCTCCTTCTCTATGAGTACGTATTTACTCCTATGTTATACAACAAACAAATTTTATGTTCAACTATATTTTTTTTATTTATAAAACTTGTAATGCCGCAATTTTCATATCTTTTACGTCTGGATATTTTCCTGTCCAAATTTCAAGAGCCTTCGCTCCTTGATATATAAGCATGTCTAATCCGTTTACTGTTCTTAATCCATTCTTCTCTGCGTTTTCTAGTAAAGCTGTTTTCATTGGGTTGTAGATTACATCGTATACTAAGGCATCTTTTTTCATAGTTTTTAGAACCTCATTTGATACTGGCATTTCGCCCATAGCTTTACTTCTCATGCCTATTGGAGTTGTGTTTACAAGCATGTCAGTACTTGATAAGTCGCTTAGAACTTGAATTTGGTATACATTAATTTTTATTTCAGGGAATTTTTCTCTGAAATATTTAATTGTATTTGATGAATTGATAATATTTCTTGTATAGAAATTGATTTCCTTAACTCCAAGTTCAGCTACACCGATTGTTGCAGCTCTTGAAGCTCCACCTGTTCCTAAAATAGATACTGTTTTGTCTTTTAGGTCAAAATCTTTTGGTATTGCATTTTGAAAACCGTATACATCAGTATTATATCCGTGGAAGGATTTGTCTTTTGGGTCGATTTTTACTGTGTTAGCACAACCTGCAATATCTGCATATTTATCAACTGTTTCTAAAAATAATGCAATAGGTACTTTTAGAGGGATTGTTACGTTAAATCCTGTGTAGTCGTTTACTTTTAAGAATTTTATTCTATTAATTAAGTCTTCTGGATTTGTTTCTAAAATTTCATAAGACCCCTCTAAGTTTAAACTTTTTAAACCGGCTTTTTGAATAACGCCTGAAATTGAGTGTGACAAAGGATAACCTATAAGACCTAATTTATACATTTTCTTCTTCTACCTCTCTTTTATAATCACAAGATTTGTTTGAACATTCAATAGTTGTGCCTCTTTTTAGGACTTTTTTAACTAAAAGTGAGTCACATTTTGGACATTTTTCGCCAGTTGGTTCGTTCCATAGCACGAAGTCGCAATCAGGATATTTGCTACAACCATAGAAAAATTTACCATATTTTGATTTACGTTGAACAATGTCACCGCCGCATTTTGGACAGGCTACACCTGTTGATTTAACAACACGTTTTCTGTTTTTACATTCTGCGTTAGTGCATTCCATATATTTTCCGTAAGGTCCAACCTTGAAAATCATATCAGAACCACATTTTTCGCACTTTTCTTCGCATTTTTCAGGTTCTGCTTGAGCTTCTTCATTTGTTGTTTTTAGAGGAAGCATTGTTTTACATTCAGGATAGCCAGAACAACCCAAGAATTGTGAACCAAATCTGCTTGTTCTGATAACCATTTTTCTTCCGCAGTTTGGACAAACAACATCAGATTCGATGCTGATTTGTTCCATATTTTTTTCTGCATCGTGAACTGTTTCAATAAAATCTGTATAAAAATCTTTTAAAACATCATTCCAAACAAGTTTATTTTCTGCTATTTCATCCAGTTTGTTTTCTAAACCGGCTGTGAATTGGTAATCCATTTCCTTAACGAAATGTTTTACAAGTTGTTTAGAAACTGTTCTACCCAAAATTGTTGGGACTAAAGCTTTATCAACTTTTTCTACATAACCTTTAGTTTGAATTTTAGTAATAATAGGAGCATAAGTTGATGGACGACCAATGCCATATTCCTCTAAAGATTTAACCAAGCTTGCTTCTGAAAATCTTGGTGGTGGTTGAGTGAAGTGTTGTTTTGGTGTAACCTCTTCACATTTTAATTCATCACCTTTCTCCATTTTTGGAATTGATTTTGAATTGTCTTCATCTTCTTCGTTGTATAGTTTTAAAAATCCGTCAAATACAACGTGACTAGTTGATGCTTTTAATCCGTAATCACTAGCTGATATTGTAATTGAGGTGTTTGAAATAGTGGCATTTTGCATTTGAGATGCCATAAATCTATTCCAAATAAGTTTGTATAATCTATATTGTTCTGAAGTTAGATATTCTTTTATTGAATCTGGTGTTCTTTCAGGATAAGATGGTCTAATTGCTTCGTGGGCGTCTTGGACGTTTTTCTTACCTGCTTTTACATAATTATTTGGTGTTGCTGGATAATATTTTTCACCATATTTTTCTGTAATGAAGTTCTTTGAAGCTTCTACTGCATCGTCAGAAATTCTTACACTATCTGTTCTCATATAAGTAATTAAACCGACTGCACCATCTGAACCAAGTTCAATACCTTCATAAAGTTTTTGAGCAATTTGCATTGTTTTTGCAACGCCATAACCTAATTTTGATGAGGCTTCACGTTGTAATGTTGAAGTTATGAATGGTGGAGCTGGTTTTCTTTGAGTTTCTCTAGTTGCAACCTTTGAAACCTCAAATTTTGTGTTTTTATCCTTTAAAATATCAACAATTTTATTTGCTTCTTCTTCGTTTTTGATTTCAATTTTTTTATCTTTATAAGTGCTTAATTCAGCTTCAAATTTGCCTGTACCTTTTTTCAAAATAGAAGAAATTGTCCAGTATTCAACAGGTGTGAATGCTTCGATTTCGTCTTCTCTTTCGCAAATCATTCTAAGTGCGACAGATTGAACTCTACCTGCGGAAAGGTGGTTATTTCTTAACTTTTTCCATAAAACTGGGCTGATTTTATAACCTACAAGTCGGTCTAAGATTTGTCTTGTTTGTTGAGCTTTAACTCTATCCATGTCGATTTCTCGAGAGTGTTCAACTGCATATTTTACTGCTTTTGGAGTGATTTCGTTAAACTCAATTCTAAATACTTTATCATCAGGCACGTTTAACATTTGTCGAACATGCCACGCAATAGCTTCTCCCTCACGGTCAGGATCGGATGCAAGGTAAACTTTTTCGCATTTCTTTGCTATATCATTAAGTTTATCTACAACCTTTTTCTTTTCAGGGATTACAACGTAATCAGGTTCAAAATTGTGTTGCACATCGAAGCCTAAAACATTTTTTCTAAAATCTCTGATATGTCCGTAACTAGCTTCAATGTGGTAACTATCACCTAAAATCTTTTTGATAGTTTTAGATTTTGCAGGTGATTCGACTATTACAAGTGCAGATTCTTTTTTCTTGCTACTTGTCTTAGCTTTAGCTGTTTTCTTTTCTTCTTTATCTTCTTTTTTTACTGCTGTTCTTGCCATAATACCCCTCAACAGATTGAATATCTGTCCCCATCAACTTGAATTATTATGCCTTTTAACTCTAACATTGTCAAGCATGTTAAAAGTTCGTCTGTTTGAAGTTTTGTTTTTGCTTGTATAGTATCAAAGGCTAAAGGCTCTATTTTTATACTATCTACAACAAGTTTTTCAACTTCGTTTAAATTGTTAAATTTTTCATCAGAATCTGTTTTTACAGTTTTTATTTCCCAACTCAAAGCTTCTAAAATATCGTTCGTTTCTGTAACCATAGTTGCACCATTTTTTAGAAGTTTGTAAATACCCTCTGTGTTAGGGTTATTTATTGCTCCAGGGATGCACATTAGTTCTCTACCTTGTTCAAGGGTTAGGTTTGCACTAATCAAAGCTCCACTTTTTATTGCAGCTTCAACAACAAGTGTTCCTTTTGATAGACCTGTTACAATTCTATTTCTTTGCGGAAATCTAAAGGCTATTGGTTTAAATGTCGGATAATATTCTGTAAAAATTACGCCTTGTTCTTCTTCAATTTTCTTGTACAAATCCTTATTTTGGCTTGGATAAATATAATCAAAACCGCTTGCAATAACACCGATAGTTGCAAGATTATTTTCTATCGCTAAATTATGTGCTGTTGTATCAATTCCCAGTGCTAAGCCTGAAACAATACAAATGTCTGTGTTTTTAAGTTCATCAATAATTCTTTTTAAGGATTGTTTTCCGTTTGTACTTGCTTTTCTTGAACCGACTACTGCAAGATTTCTTTCAAAATTGCAACGGTTTAAATCACCTTTATAATAAAGTACGGCAGGTGGATTTGAGATTTCTTTTAAAAGTTTTGGATAATTATTATCCTCTAATGTTATAAAATTTATTCCTTTGTTTTGAACTTCTTCCAAACATTTATCAGGATTAATTTTATCTCTTGTTTTTAAAAATTTTTCAGCAAGTTTAACAGACAGTCCCTCAATTTGTTCAAGGTCTGATTTGTTACAATTATATGCTTTTTCAATATCGTTAAAGTGTTGATATAGCTTTTCAATAGTTCTGCTACCGATTTCTTCTATTGACGAAAGAGCTATCCAATACTTGCTATTCATTCATCATAGCCTCAATTTTTGACACAATTTTTTTAGTATTATCGATTTCTTCTTGTGGAATATCGTGTTCCATGTAATCGTTGAAATATTCTAAAGCATCCTCGTAATCTTTTCTTGCCAAGAATAAAATACCAAGCTTTTTATATGCTGGGTGGAACTTATCATTGATTGTTAAAGCTTTCAAATAATTAGAAATAGCTTTATCGATTTCGTCATTAGCTTCATAAGCTTGACCTAAATAGTAATAAATTAATGCGTTATCTTTTTTGAATTCTACTACGCTTTCAAAATTTGCAATAGCAGATGCCCAGTCGCCTAAATCAAAATAAACTTTGCCTAAATCATAATATGCATCATAGTTTTCAGGCTGAGCTTCAAGAACTTTATCAAGTTCATCAATAGCCAAATCTAATCTCGCATCTTCCATATAAACACGAGCTAAATAATGAGGAATTACAACGTCTTCTGGTAAATATCCCTCACCTGTTAAAAGAATATCAATAGCTAATTCTAATTCTTGTCTTTTATAATATAAATCGGCAAGGTTGATATAAGTTTGAGCAAACATTGGATTTACTTTTAATGAGTTTACAAAATTTTCTTCAGCCTCTTCAAGTTTACCTAAATTTGCATAAGCAACACCGATGTTATTAAGAATTTCAGCTCTGTTTTCAGAGTGAGTATCTAGCATATCTTCAAAAGCTTTGATAGCTTCTTCAAATTTGTTGCTCTTCATTAATTCTAAGGCATTGTTTATTTTTTCTGTCATTTTTATTTCATATCCTTATTGTTTTCAATATTACCGATTACTGTTCTTGTATTACCCTCAGCATAGAAAGTTTTTGGGTCCATAACAAGTTTGATTTTGTCTGCGTAAACAGTTTTTGTATCTTGGTTGATTAATGAACGCCCTGTAAAGTAAACTTCATTGAATTTGTTAGTTTTCTTATCAGGATATACTGTCATTTTTGGACCTTTTGCGTAGTAATCTTGATACCAAACTCTTACGTTACCAGAACCTGCAAATGTGTTTGCTTTTTTGTCAAATTGTTGGTAGTTACCTTTGATTAAAAGAGTTGTACCGTCGTCATTAACCATATTTGACATTGTGTGACCCTCTGCGATTAGCTGTTCTTTTTCCGCATCGTAGATAAAGTGGTCTGCCTCAGCAGTATGCTTTTCTTGTTTTAATTTTGCATTGCCGTATAGGTCAATTCTTTTTAAGTCGCCTGACTTATTTGTTCGGATAACTGCTCTATTAGAAAATGTTGTTAAATCCTCATATTTTATAGAAACATTGCCTGATGCTGACATTGTGTTTGTTTTTGTGTCGTATTCTTGAATGTCAGACATAATTACTGCGATAGGTTCTTCGCCGTCAAGAATTGTTGATTGTGCGTCACCTATTGCCTTAACAACTTTTGAAATCAAAGATAGTTTTAAAATATTAGCCTTAACTTCTCTTTTCTTATTTTCTTGTAAATCAAAAGCATAAGGTTTGTCATAGAAAGTAACGGTATCAAGTTGTTGTCCATTTTTCACTTCAACGTCTGCTTTATCACCTAAAACTTTCATTGAGTCTAAAGTTACTTCTACGTTTCCATCAAATTTAATTTTATTTTCTTTTTCGTCAAAGCTTTGTCTGTCAGAATCGATAATCAAGTCTGAAGCCATGACACAAACTGTTAACAAGCTAACTACTGCTATTAATATTATTAAACCTTTTTTCATTGTTTATTTTTTCTCCTTGCTCATTTTGTGATTTTTATCATAAATTTCACTTCGAGTTTTTCCTACAAGTTTAAAGTGTGAATAATCAGAGTTGATAATAACCTTATTCCCTTTTGAAATAAGCTCTTTGTTTCTGTTTATTCTTACGTTACCTTCTCCGACAATATCTTGGTCAGAACCTGACCAAACAAGTTTGTCACATTGAAGAGTTGTATTATCTTTTAATGCAATAAATACATCTTGCGTTAATGTGATAGTGTTTGCAGTTTCGTTATATGAACCGCTTTGAGCTTCATAACTCATTGCAACCTCGTTATCCTTGTAAAAGTTTCCGATAGTTCTATTTAAAACTGCAACTTTATTTTCACTTTCATAATGAGCAGTTTCACCGTAAATTTCCCAATATCTTATGCCATCTCTTGTTTCGGTTAAGATAATGTCATTTACGGATAATTCTTGAGTATTTTCTTTGCCTTTTAAGGCATCTCTGTTCAAGCCATGAGTTAAAATGTTTGCGTAAACAAAAGCCCATGCCAAAACACCTACAAGAATTACACCTATAAGTATAAATATTTTTGTTGTTTTTGATAAATTCCCTAATCTCATATCATTGATTTTAACATAAAGGAGTTAATAATTTTAAAATATTTTATTTTGTTAAGCTAATAAACCATGTTTTATTTATTTGTTTTATAATTAATTTAAATTAAGGAGGAATTATGACTTTAAGATATGATTTGGGTGAACTTGTAACTGCAATGGTTACGCCGATGAATCAAGATGGTACAGTCAATTACGATAAAGTTGAAGAATTAGCTAATTATTTAGTTGAAAACGAAAGTGATGCAATTCTTGTTGCTGCAACTACTGGCGAATCTCCAACATTAGACCATGAAGAAGAATTAGAAATTTTAAGCTCTGTTAAAAGAGCAGTCGCAAAACGTGCAAAAATTATTATGAATGCAGGTTCAAATTCAACTGCTTATGCTGTTAAATACGCAAAATTAGCAGAAAAAGAAGAATGTGTAGATGCTATTCTTTCTGTTGTTCCATACTATAACAAACCATCTCAAGAAGGTATGTATGCACACTTTTCAGCTGTTGCAGATGCGGTTGATTTACCGATTATTTTATACAATATTCCATCAAGAACTGGTGTTAACTTAATGCCAAAAACTATTAAGAGATTGTATGATAATCATAAAAATATTGTTGGTGTAAAACAAAGTTATCCTGATATGGATTTGGTTTCAGAAATCAAATCTCTTACAGGCGATGATTTTGCAATTTATTCAGGCGATGACTCTTTAACATTACCAATGCTTTCATTAGGTGCTTATGGTGTTGTTTCTGTGGCATCTCATTTATATGGTCCTGAATTAAAGAGAATGATTACATTATTCAAGGCTGGTAAAATTGCAGAAGCTAGAGAAATCCATGAAAGCTTATACTACAAGATGAAAAAGTTATTCATGTCTCCAAATCCAGTTCCTGTAAAAGCAGCTTTACAAAGAAGAGGTTTGATTAAAGATTATGTTAGAAAACCTCTTGTTCAATTAAATGAAGAAGAAAAAGCAGAATTGTTTTCTGTAGTTCAATAACTTAGCCAATTAGGTTATGTTATTTTAATTACAGTTTTTGTTATAATTTGAAAGTAAATTTAAGATAAGGGATAAAAAATGAAAAACAAAATTATACTTTTTTGGGTAATCGTTGCCCTAGTTATTGTATCACTTTTTGTTATCTTTACAAAACCTACAAAATTGGGTCTTGACCTTGTTGGCGGTTCAAGATTGTTGCTAGAAGCTCAAACTTCTGCGACTGTTGCAAAGATTACACCTGATATGATGGATTCATTACAGTTCGCAATTGAAAACCGTGTTAACAAACTTGGTGTTGCTGAAACTGTAGTTCAAAAACAAGGCGAAAATAGACTTGTTGTAGAAATTCCAGCAGTTAAAGATTTAAAACAAGCTAAAAAATTCTTAGGTGAAACTGCTGAACTTTCATTCAAAAAAGAAATGACAGAGGGTACTGGTAAATGGGTTGATACTGGTTTAACAGGTAATGACTTGAACCGTGCTACTCTAAGTACAAGTACAAATGGTCAATGGGTTGTAGACCTTGAATTTAATGATAAAGGTACTAAAAAGTTTGCTGATTTAACTCAACAACTTGTTGGCAAACCAATGGCTATCTTCTTCAACGGTGAAATGACATCTGCTCCAGTTATTAGAGAACCAATCTTAGGTGGTAGAGCTCAAATTTCTGGTGGCGACAATGGTTTTGCTTATGAAGAAGCAAAAGAAATGGTTGATTTATTAAACGCTGGTGCATTACCTGTTCCTGCAAAAATTATTGAAGAAAATACTGTAGGTCCTACTCTTGGTGCTGATAGTATTGCAAAATCAAAAGTTGCAGGTATGATTGGTCTTGGTCTTGTAATGATATTTATGGTTGCATATTATCGTTTACCAGGGCTTATTGCAGATATTGCACTTATTATTTATAGTTTATTATTATTTGCATTATTCAAACAAATTCCAGTTACTTTAACTCTTGCTGGTATTGCAGGTTTTATCTTAAGTATTGGTATGGCGGTCGATGCAAATATCTTGATTTTTGAAAGAACAAAGGAAGAACTTAGAGCAGGTAGAAGCTTATTTACAGCAATCAATGCCGGCTTCGATAGAGCATTTACAAGTATCTTTGACTCAAATATGTCAACAATTATTACTTGTATAATTCTTTATTGCTTAGGTACAAGTGTTGTTAAAGGTTTCGCTTTAACTCTTGCTTTAGGTACTGCGGTATCAATGTTTAGTGCGATTACAATTACTAAAAACTTTATGCACTTAATCTTTGGTACTGGTGAATTAAAATACCCAGCATTATTTGGCTTACGTAAGGATGAAATCGGTACAGCTTATTCTGCTACTGAAACTAAACGTGAAAAAGCTAAATTCGGTGTATTGGATTAGAGAGGTAGATAATTATGGAAAATAAAAAACATTTAGTTCATGTTGTAAAATTTAGATGGCTTTGGATGGGATTATCGGCTCTTCTTTTAATCCCTGGAATTATTGCTATGATTTATTTGACAGTAACTTTGGATAATCATACTCCACTAAAAGTTGGTATTGATTATACTGGTGGTACTGTTTTTCAATATGGTATTGACCAAAAAGTTGATAACAATGGTTTAGCTCTATTAAGAGAGAACCTACAAGCAAAAGGTATTGAAAATCCATCATTGCAAATTATCAACGCAAATGATTCAGTTTCAAAATCAACAACAAAAGATATTATTTCAGTTAGAACAAAATTTGTTAACTCTGAAGATGTAAGTTCTGTTTCAGAAAATATCACATCTGTATTAAAATCTGAATACAAAAATGCAGAACTTTTATCAACAAGTTCAATCGGACCTACATTAGGTAGTGAACTATTTAAAAATTCATTAATCGCTTTAGGTTTAGCTTGTTTAGGTATCGTTGCTTATTTGACATTCAGATTCCAATTTGATTTTGCGATTGCTGCAATTTTGGCAACTATCCATGATGTGTTGTTTATTCTTGGTGTATTCGCATTGTTAGGTATCTTTATGAATGTTCAAATTGATGGTTTATTCATCACAGCGTTACTTACAGTAATTGGTTTCTCTGTTCACGATACAATCGTAGTATTTGACCGTATCAGAGAAAATTCAAGATACTATGCTAAGAAAATGACATTTGGTGAAATTGTTGATGCTAGTGTTAACCAAACTTTAGCAAGAAGTATCAATACTTCATTCACAACATTGTTGACATTGTTAGCTTTATATTTCTTTGGCGGTACAACTACAAAAGATTTCGTATTAGCAATGGCATTAGGTATTATTATTGGTACTTATTCAAGTATCTTCTTTGCAAGTATGCTAATTGATTTCTGGAGAGATAAAAAGACTGCATAGTAGCTGTCTGGAGTATTGAGTATGAAAAAAGTCTTTTTATTAGCTTGTATATTATTAATAGGAAGCTCTTCTTATGCTCAAACTTGGGTAAATGATGCCCTTACTCTTTTCAAGAAAAATCAAGCCGTAGTTCTTACCGTTAATATGAGAACTTTTGGAGCAATTGATAAAGATAAAAATGGTATTATACAAAAGAAAAAAGGTGATGCTATTGGAAACTTCGACAATGCACTTTCTCGTCTTGATGAGATTTCTGCATTAGGAGTAAACACTCTTCACCTTTTACCAATAAATCCTGTTGGTACTAAAAGAGCAAAAGGAACTGCTGGTTCTGTATTTGCGGTAAAGGATTTAACTGCAATTAATCCTGATTTGGGAGATTCTACTTCAACCTCTATTTTATTTTTACAATCAAAAGAGTTTGTAGAAGCCTGTCATAAAAGAAATATTAGAGTTCTTGTAGAATTACCAGCTTATGGGGCTTATGATTTGTATTTGAAAAAGCCAAGATGGTTTTTAAAGGATAAAGGTAAAAATTCTATCATAATTCCTCAACATAAAGATTTGAGAATTTTTAATGCTGGTACAAAATCTACATTAAATATGGATGTGTATAATCAATATGAAAAATATATTGATTTATTGCTATCGTTAAATGTGGATGGTGTTGTTGCACAAGATCCATATTTAAAACCTGTTAAATTTTGGAAAAAGCTAATAACTTATACAAAATCGCAAAATCAAAGTTTTGTTTTTGTTGCAGAAATGAAGAAAAATCAGAAAAGACCGGTAGGTGTCAATGTTCCTTTTACAAAATTGTCAAAACTAATGAATGCCGGCTTTGATGTTTATTTAGGTGGTTATAATTCGATTTCTGAATGGAAAACTCCTGAGGATGTCTATAAAGTGTTTAAATCTAATAAAAGATATGCTAATAAGTTTAGCTCTCACAAATCTGTATTAGCTGATTTTGCGATGTATACAGATGTTGCACCTATTATGGTGGAAGATATTTATTTATCGAAAATGATAATTTGGTTGAGTGCGACGTTGCCTGTAAATTCAATTTATACAGATGGTTTTCAAACAGGTGATGATTATAGCTTTGATTGGGCAAATTTAAAGGCTTTTGACTCTAAAACAGATGATAAAAACTATTATTCAGAAAGAGGAAAACTTGACCTTTATAATTATTCTAGAAGACCTCAAGGACAATATCCTGAACTGTTTGATGAATTAAAGATGGCAAATAAATTTAAACTACAAATGAGTGTGGACATGCCAAATGCGGAATTTGTTATGTTAAAAACTAATTATCCGGATGTTTTTTGCTACGCTATGACAGATAAAACAACAAATCGTACAGTTTTTGTTGTGGGTAGTTTTGATTTAGAAAATATTAAAAACGTAGAAATTAAAGTTTCTGACTTAAATAAAAAAGCAGTTGTTAAAAATATTAGAAACTACGCAGAGCCTCAAATTCATAGGGGAAGAATAAATACTCTTTTAGCACCTGCGGATGTACAAGTGTTTGAAATTGAAAACTTTGCTATTAAATAGTGTGAATAAATTTTAACAACTCTTGTAAAATAAATATCTTTGGTATATTATAAGTACATAATCATTAGAAAGAAGGAAAATATTATGGCAAAACATTGTGAAGTATGCGGTAAGAAAACACTTAAATCAGCTAAATTAACATTCTCTCATAAACAACTAGTTAATCGTCAAACTCCAAATTTACAAACAATTAGAGTTAATGACAATGGCGTAACTCGTAAAATGACAGTATGTGCAGCTTGCTTAAAAGCAAACAAAGTTCAAAAAGCTGTTTAATTAAGTTTTATCAAAAACTTTAAAAGAGGAACTTTTACAGGTCCTCTTTTTTAGTGCAAAAGTTTTATAAGAATATTCGATAAAAAAGACTTAGTCCGATTTGAACTAAGTCTTTTCTTTATGAGTTGTTAATTAAATTAACCTTTGATTTGGCTCATTACTTCATCAGCAAAGTTTTCGCTACGTTTTTCTAAGCCTTCACCCAATGTATATCTAACAAATTTAACGATGTTTAATTTGCCTTCGATTAATTGAGCAACTGTTTGGCTAGGATCTTTAACGAAACCTTGTTCTAATAAACATTTTTGAGCTAAGATTTTGTGTAAACGACCTTCAACGATTTTTTCTCTGATGTTTTCAGGTTTTTTAGCTAAATCTTCTTTACCCATTTCGATACGTTTTTCTTCTTCTCTTACTTCAGCAGGAATATCTTCTGGTGATAAGAATTCAGGTGCACATGAAGCGATGTGTAAGCATAAATCTTTCATTAAAGCTTCATCTTTAGCATCTGTTTGAAGTAAAACACCGATTTTACCGTTGTGGATATAAGATGCAACGTTACCCTCAAATCTTTCAAATCTTCTGAAAGTGATTTTTTCACCGATTGAAGCGATTTTTTCTTTGATAACGTCTTCAATTTTTTTACCACATTTTTCGCAAGTAGATGCAAGTAAAGCGTCTACGTCTGCTGGGTTTGATTCTTTTACGAAGTCTGCTAGACATTGGCAAAGTTCTTTAAATTCTTCGTTTTTAGCAACGAAGTCTGTTTCACAGTTAACTTCAACCAATGCACCTGCTTTGTCGTCAACAGATGATGCTACAAGACCTTCAGCTGCAATTCTGCCCATTTTCTTTTCTGCAGAAGCGATACCTTTTTGTCTTAAAGCTTCAACTGCTTTTTCCATATCTCCGTCACATTCTGTTAATGCTTTTTTGCAATCCATCATGCCTGCACCAGTTTTGTCACGAAGTTCTTTTACCATTTGTGCTGTTATTGCCATTTTTTATTTCTCCATTAATTAATTATGCGTTTGCAGTTTCTACGCCTGCATCTTCAGGTTTGATTTCTTCAATTTTTTTAGTTGTGTTAGCTTTTGCTGCTCTTAATTCTTTACCTTCAAGAACTGCATCTGCTAATTTTGATGCAACTAATTTGATTGAACGAATTGCGTCATCGTTACCAGGGATAATATAATCGATATTATCTGGGTTAGCATTTGTATCAGCTAAACAAATAACAGGAATACCTAATTTGTTAGCTTCAAGAATTGCGATGTCTTCTTTTGCTTGGTCAACGATGAAGATTAATTCTGGTAATCCTCTCATTTCTTTAATACCACCTAAAGTTTTGCTCAATTTAGCAAGTTGTCTGTTCATTTGAGCAATTTCTTTTTTAGGTAATTTTTCAGCATGACCGCTAGCGATGAAGCTTTCTAATTCTCTTAATTTGTTAACTCTGCCTCTGATAGTTTCAAAGTTAGTTAACATACCACCTAACCATCTTCTGTTAACGTAGTATGCACCAGCTCTTGTTGCTTCTTCAGCTACAACATCAGTTGCTTGTTTTTTTGTACCTACGAATAAAACGTTTTTACCTTTTGCAGAATATTCTCTTACTACGTCGTAAGCTGCATCTAGTAATTCAGAAGTTTTACGTAAGTCGATTACATAAATACCATTTCTTGCACCATAAATATATGGTTTCATTTTTGGGTTCCATCTTTGTGTTTGGTGTCCGAAGTGTACACCTGCGTCTAAAAGTTCAGTCATTGATGCTACTGGCATCTTTCTTCTCCTTATATTAATGTGTATTGTACTACGGATTCTAAGACTTCATTCATTTCTGAACTAGGGCTTTGCCTATCAAGTTCTTAGAACCATAATAATTATACAATAAACATATTTTCAAGCAAACTGAACTTCTAAAGTGTTAAGAGTTATGACAGATATGACTTAGTCGTGGTCATGATGAGGCATATCTCTGTATTCTAAACCCATTTGGTCACTTACGTTTTGTAAAAATTCTTTTGTTGATTGTACAGCTAAATTAAATTGTTGTTGTGTGATTTCATCCCAATAAGGTTCATTTTTACGTGTGATTTTCCCAACGTCCTTTGTTTCAAGGAAGTTATCGTTGAATAATTGAGTACAACTTCTTGGGTTTCTGATTTCTGGGGTAAAATATTGAGCACAAGTTTCTGCATTGTTATCGGCAAATTTTTCGTAATCTGTGTGAATTTTTAAGTCGATTGCTTTACCGAAAGCAGAAGTTTCTTGTATATGCTGTGGTTGAGTTACATCTTGTAAGAAGTGACAAGCTCTTGCTGCGTTTTCTATTGTAGCTTCGTCGTCTTCATCTTCAATTGCCATATCAATTTTGTCTAAATGGTCGTAATATGCAGATTTTGCATTGTTTTTACCATTAAAATCCATAAAACTTGCAGAATTGCTATTGTTTGTAACTTTTTTTAATATGTTTGCAGTATTGAACGCACCAAGTCCAAAAGAGCCTAATGATTTTAGTCTATCCATCATTGTTGGTGTTTTTTCTTCTGCTTCTTCTTTTAAGTCTTCTTGGTGAGTAAAAATATCTTCTGTTTTATCACCAAAATAGAAATGTTTATTTGCTAAGAAACCAATATCGTCATAATCAGGTTGTTGTACAAAGTGTTCTAATTTCTCTTTGTATTTTGCAAATTGTGGCATGTCTTGAATTGCCGTATCCATAATTACTTTATGGGTATGACAACTCCATCCAAAATTTAAATTATTACGATTTGGGTTTATATTCATGACACTACTCCACAATTATTTAATGCGTATAAACCTTAAAAATTGACTGATTTCTTAAATTTGTAAATAATTGTTTACAATTTAAAATTTAGGAATTTTTTTATTTTATCATTATGTGGACAAAGGAGATTTTTGTGAAAAATTACATTGAAATGAGACCCCATCACTTGTTATGTCTTCCTGGGTACAAAGGTTATGGCTACGATAAGAAACATTCAAATAGCTGGGACAGGGTTTCGGCTTCTTTAAAACAGTATCCTGATATGAGAGTTAAAATTGTTTCAGGTCGTGATACTTTATGTACAACTTGCCCTAATGATGGCTCAAAAGGTACAACTTGTAATGCAAAACGATTAAACATCCTTGATGAACAAGTTAAAAATTTAATAAATATAAAAGATAACGTTGTTTACAGATTTAACGAACTTATGGAAAAAGTTAGAGAGGTTATGACTCCTGAAAAACACAAGGAACTATGTGGTTCTTGTCAATGGAGAAGTAAGGGTTTGTGTAATGATACCTTTGAAAAAAGACCAAATGTTGCACCTTATGAACCTCAAGAGGTTGATCCAGAAGACGAGTTTTTGTACGCTGTTTAGTTTGCTTGAAAAAGATATGCCAAGTGATATAATGTTGTCGTTATGAGTGAAAAAATAGTTATAAAAGGTGCTAAGGAAAATAATTTAAAGGATGTTTCTCTAGAACTTCCTAAAAATGAGCTGATTGTTTTTACTGGCGTTTCTGGTTCAGGTAAAAGTTCTTTAGCTTTTGATACTATTTTTGCAGAAGGTCAAAGACGTTATGTTGAAAGCCTTTCGACTTATGCTCGTCAATTCTTAGGTCAAATGGATAAACCTAATGTGGAAAGTATAGATGGACTTTCTCCAGCTATTTCAATTGACCAAAAATCAACAAGTAACAACCCTCGTTCTACTGTTGGTACTGTTACAGAAATTTATGATTATTTAAGACTTTTGTACGCTAGAATTGGAACTCCGTATTGTCCAAATTGTGGTAGTGAAATTAAGCCTCAATCAATAGATGAAATAGTAAACTCTGTTATGCAATTACCTGATGGTACAAAAATTCAAGTTATGTCACCTATTGCAAAAGGTAAAAAAGGCGAATTCCAAAATGTCTTTTCTGAACTAATTCAAGAGGGGTTTGTAAGAGTTAAGGTTGATGGCGAAATTTATAACCTTGATGAAGATGAAATAAAATTAGCAAAAACTCAAAAACACGATATTGATGTCGTTGTGGATAGGCTTGTTATAAAAGATAGTATTCAATCAAGACTTGCAGATAGTATTCAAATAGCACTTCAAAAAGCTGATGGTATTTGTAAGATTGATAATGTTTCTGATAAGACTGAAAAAATTTATAGTGAAAAACTTGCTTGTAGCAAATGTAATATAAGTTTTGATGAACTTGCTCCTCGTATCTTTAGTTTTAATAACCCTTACGGAGCTTGTGAAAAATGTGGTGGTATTGGGGTTGATTATAAGCTTGACCCTGATTTGATTGTTCCGGACAAGGATAAATCTCTTGCTGAGGGTGCAATTTTTCCTTGGACAAAAACCTCAAACTCATACTATGACGATTTATTAAAATCTGTTTGTTTAGCTTTTAAAATCGATTATAATGCACCTTTTAAAGATTTATCTGAGAAAGAACAAGATATAATCTTGAACGGTAGTGATACTCCAATAATGATTACTGTTAAAGATTTTGGGACTAAACGTTATAGAACAAGATATAGTCATTATGAGGGTGTTATTCCGTTTTTAGAAAGAAGATACAACGAAACTTCAGGTGATTATTGGATAGAAGAAATTCAAAAATATATGATTATGAAACCTTGCCCAAAATGTCATGGTGCAAGATTAAAACCTTTTCCGTTGGCCGTAAAAATCAATGGAAAAAACATTTATGAATTTACTAAAATGCCAGTAAATGAAGAATTTGATTTTATTTCAAACCTATATTTGGATTTATCTGAATATCAATTAACTATTGCAAAACAAATTCTTGATGAAATTCGTTCAAGACTAAAATTCTTAATTGATGTAGGTTTGAATTATCTTGATTTGGCAAGAATGGCATCAACGCTATCAGGTGGAGAAGCTCAAAGGATTCGTCTTGCAACTCAAATAGGTAGCGGGCTTTCAGGTGTTCTTTACGTTCTTGATGAGCCGTCAATAGGTTTGCACCAAAGAGATAATGACCAACTTATCAAGACTCTTGTAAAATTACGAAATCTTGGTAATACCTTGATTGTCGTTGAGCACGATGAGGATACAATAAAATCTGCTGATTATATTGTAGATATTGGACCAAAAGCTGGTATTGATGGCGGTTATGTTGTAGCAAAAGGTACTCAAGAAGATATTATTGCAGAGAAGAATTCTATTACAGGTAAATACTTGAGTGGCGAAAAATTTATTCCTATTCCTGAAAAAATCAGAGAGGGTAATGGCGAATATTTAAGAGTTAGAAATGCACACTTGAATAACTTGAAAAATCTTGATATAGATATACCTTTGGGTAAAATTGTTGTGCTAACAGGTGTTTCCGGTTCTGGTAAATCAACTTTGATGCAAGATTTAATTTTTGAATACGCAAAACATAAATTGAGAAAAAATAAACCAAAACCTCAAGGTGTTGATTCAATAGAGGGTTTTGAAAATATTGATAAGATTATTGATATTGACCAATCCCCAATAGGTAGAACGCCACGTTCAAATCCGGCAACTTATACAGATGTGTTCACTCATATTAGAGATTTGTTTGCAAAAACAAATGAAGCTAAAATGCGTGGTTATAAGGCTGGTAGATTTAGTTTTAATGTAAAGGGCGGACGTTGTGAAGCTTGTAAAGGTGATGGTGTTTTAAAAATTGAAATGAACTTCTTGTCTGATGTTTATGTAAAATGTGATGTCTGCAAGGGTAAACGCTATAACCGTGAAACTTTAGAAGTTAAATATAAAGGTAAAACTATTTCTGATGTGCTTGATATGTCTGTAAAAGAAGCTCTTGAATTTTTCGATAGTGTTCCAAATATTAAGAAAAAACTTCAAACTTTAAATGATGTTGGTTTGGATTATATTAAGCTAGGACAAAGTGCTACAACTCTATCAGGTGGTGAAGCTCAAAGAATTAAGCTTGCAAGCGAATTGAACAAGCGTTCAACTGGTAAAACTCTTTACTTAATGGATGAACCATCTGTTGGTTTGCATTGGTCTGATTTGGATAAACTTATTAAAATCATTCAGCAACTTGCAGATAGCGGAAATACTATTTTAATCATTGAACACAATATGGATTTGATTAAGGTTGCAGATTACATTATTGATTTAGGACCAGAAGGTGGTAATGCTGGGGGTCAAATCGTTGCTACGGGTACACCTAAAGAGGTTTCTAAAAATAAGAAATCTTATACAGGTAAATATTTACGTAAATATTTTGAATAGTTTTTCGCAACATGGTATAATCCCTCTATGAGAAAATTATTACTAAAAGTATTATTTTATCTATTACTTTTCAAAAAGGCTTTTTATTTATTTGTGTATCCGTTATTTACAGGGTCAAGATTGTTTAAGCCTATAAGATTATCTATGGAGAATTACTTAATCTTCCAGCCTGCAAAATTGCGTGCACAAAAGGTTGATAAATCATTGTTGAAAAAGTTTATACCTCAAAGATTTGTCACAAAAGACGGTGCAAGGTTATATGCTTGGTATTTCCCACCAAAAGAAAATAGACCTGTTGTTTTATTTTTCCATGGACAAGCGGAATCAATTCTTTCTCATCAAGATGTTGCTAAATATTGTTTAGCTCATAACTTGGGCTTATTTATGCTAAGTTATAGGGGGCATTATAAAAGTTGGGGTTTGCCGTCAGAAAAAGGTGTTTATTTAGATGCTCAGACAGCATTAGAACGCATTGAAGAACTTGGTACAAAAAGAGAAAACGTTATCGTTTGGGGACATTCTCTAGGTACTACTGTTGCGATGGAAACTGCAAAAAATAACAACGTTAAAGCCCTTATCTTACAATCTCCTATCAAGGATATTAAATCTGCTGCGATTGATATTTCAAAATTCTATTTTAAAAGAATGCGTTTATATACGTTAAGAGCAATTTCTCAGCACTTGATTAAGGCTTGTCCTTTAATTCAAAAATTTGATAATGTATCAAAAATTTCAAAAGTTAAATGTCCAATTTTGATTATGCATTCTAAATCAGATAGAATTGCACCTTATTACAATTCAATGGCACTTGCGAATGAGAACGAAAATGCAGAACTTTTCTTGTCTAGAAAAGGTAATCATTGGCTAACAGATTGGTGTCTTGATAGAGTGACTGAATTTATTGACAAAATTACAAACGAAGATTCAATACCTGCAAAATAGTACGGAGTTTTTATGAGCGAAAAGAAAAGAATTATGTCCGGTATGCGACCTAGTGGAAGAATTCATTTAGGTCATTATCTAGGTGTTTTAACAAGCTGGAAAGAACTTCAAGAGAATTATGATTGCTATTTTTCTGTCGCAGATTGGCACGCTCTTACAACTGGGTGTGACAAAACAAAAGATTTAAGAGAAAATGTTTTAAACGTTGTTATTGACTGGCTTGCTTGTGGTATAAATCCTGAAAAAGCATCCATTTATGTTCAATCTACTATTCCTGAAATTGCAGAATTGAATATTTATTTGGGAATGTTAGCTCCCAAAAACTGGATTGAACGTGATGCAACGATAAAAAGTAAAATTTTATATTTTAAAAATAACAAAAGGCAGTCTTCACAAATAAGTTTTGGACTTATGGGCTATCCAATTCTTATGTGTGCAGATATTATGTCTGTGAATGCTCATTATGTGCCAGTAGGAGCTTATCATGTTCCGGAAGTTGAGCTTGCACGAGATATGGTAAGAAAATTTAATAAAGTTTATAACACGAATTATTTTGTTGAACCTCAACCAAAGTTGAACAAGTGTTCGCTACTTTGTGGTGTTGATGGTAAGAAAATGGGTAATTCTTATAGTAACGCAATAAATCTTTCTGATTCAGAAGATGTTACCGAAAAGAAAATTATGCATTGTATTACGGACCGCTCAAGAGCTAAAAAAGATGATATAGGTCATCCGAATAGATGCGAAGTTGCTTTTAAATATTGGCAAATCTTTGGAACAGAAGAAGAAATTATGAGTATTCAAAATGAATGTAAAGCTGGCGAAAGAGGTTGTGCCGATTGCAAAAGGCAACTAGCTAAAAAGGTTAATGATGCTCTTTTTGATATTAGAGAAAAACGTAAATATTTTGAAAATCACCTTGAAGAAGTTGAAGAAATTCTTCGTGTCGGAACAGAAAAAACACGCAAGGTTTCAAGCAAGATTTTAGAAGATGTTCGAAATATTGTTGGTATGTATTAAAAAAGAGTGGTTATTAACCACTCTTTTTTTAGTATGAATTTGATTTTCTCATTAAGTCTGATAAAGTTACGTTTCTGTTTCTTATAGAGATTTCAGGTCTTGTCATTCCGTCTTGAGTTTTTTCACCTAAGTTAAAACTTGAAAGCCCAATACGTAAATTATCTTCGTTTTTGATGCCTAGTGCATCTTTAAAAATTGCTAATAGTCCCATTAACTTATCCTCCCTTTTGTTATTTTTAGTATAGAGAGTGTTCGATTTTATTTTATCCTACGTAAAGATTATTTTTCGCTCAAATTTTTGCTATGCTTCATGCTATAATTTTTTTATGGAAGATTTGAATGAAAATTTGAATAAAGTTGTAGGTTTGTGTGAAAATTCTTATACAACTGACGAAATTATTTCTATCCTAAAAAATGGTTCTGTTATGGAAAAACAGGTTGCTGTGCTTGGGCTGGAAGAACTTCGTTCAAAAGAGGATGCAGAAGCTTTGATGGAGAATTTAACTGGCATTGACGGAAAAGTTCGACAAGCTGTTGCTTTTAAAATTCTTCAGCTTATTCCAAAATATAAAGATTTGTTCTTGAATGAAAATTTCTATGAAATATTTGCAAATTCTATAATTGATATTGATTCAAATGTTTGTCGATTGGATTTAGAAGCTATTCTTTATTTAAACGATAATAAAGAGTTTTCAAAATTTATTGCAAATAAAATGAAAGATATTACTTTTACTGCCCTTGAAGAATTGAGTAAAATTTCTTTTAAAGCTAAAAAATATACTTCTAATAAACAGTATTTCAAAATATATTGGTGTTTAGAAACTTTGTCTAATTTTTATGAAAACTTAAATTTTGAGGATTTGAAGAAGATTTTAACTCAATGCTCAAAACTTCCTGAATATACAATTCGTGAAAAATGTGCATTGATTTTAAAAAACAATTTTGACGATGAGGATTTAATAAAAATAAAAAATGAATTGCTTAATGATGAAAATTATTACGTTAGAAATGTTTAAGGTTTTGTGAAAATTTTTAATTTGTGTTATAATTTTCTCAAATTGGAGATAAAATTTATGATTACTATTCAAGATGTAGAACACGTAGCAAAATTAGCTAGATTAGACATTACAGAAGAAGAAAAAGTTAAATTTTCAAAACAATTAGGTGATGTTTTAAAATATGTTGAGCAGATGAATGAAGTTGATACTTCTAATGTTGAACCTCTTTCACATGTTGTTGATTTTAACAATGTTATGAGAGAAGACGAAATTCACTATGATTGCACGAAAGAACAATTAATGATGAACGCACCGGATGAAGAGAACGGTTTCTTTAAGGTGCCAAAAATCGGTTAAAGTTTTCAGGTGGTGAGATTACTTCTCACCACTTTTTTTATTTATGAGAGATATTGGGTAGGGGAATTATGACAAAATATATTTTTATTACAGGGGGCGTTGTAAGCTCGCTTGGTAAAGGCATTATTGGGGCTTCACTTGGTAAACTTTTGAGAGCAAGAGGTTTTTCTGTTGCTATTCAAAAATTTGATCCATACATTAACGTTGACCCAGGGACTATGAGTCCTTTTCAACACGGCGAAGTTTTTGTTACTGATGATGGTGCTGAAACAGACTTGGATTTAGGTCACTACGAAAGATTTATTGATGCAGATTTTGCTCAAATTAATAACGTCACTTCAGGTAGTATTTACCAAACTGTTATTAATAAAGAAAGAAAAGGCGAATATTTAGGTGCTACGGTTCAGGTTGTTCCTCATATTACAAATGAAATTAAATCAAGAATTTATAAGGCTACAGAACAATTTAAACCGGATTTTATGATTATTGAAATCGGTGGCACTATTGGTGACATCGAAAGTTTACCTTTTATTGAGGCTATTAGACAGTTTAAGACTGAAATCGGTATCGGTAATGCAATCTCTGTTCATTGTACTTTACTTCCATATTTACCAACTTCAGGCGAATTGAAAACAAAACCATCTCAACATAGTGTTAATGTTTTAAGAAGTTATGGTATTCAACCTGAAATCTTGGTTTGCAGAACATCTTATCCTCTACCTCAAGAAGAAAAGGATAAATTGGCTTTGTTCTGCTCTGTTCAAAAAGATGCAGTTATCGAATGTAGAGATATGAAAAGTATTTACGAAGTTCCGCTTGCATTGGAAGAACAAAATATGGCAGCAGTTGTTTTGAATTTACTTCAAACTTGCTATAAGAGAGCAGATTTAAAATCTTGGGAAAAGCTTGTACAAAGAATTAATAACCCTAAACGCACTCTAGAGGTTGCTATTGCTGGTAAGTATACGAAACTTTCAGATGCTTATATTTCTGTTGTTGAATCTTTAAAACACGCTGGTTACGCAAATGAAGCAAAAATCAATATTCATTGGATAAATTCAGAGGATTGCGTGGATTACAGTAACTGTAAACAACTTATGAAAGGCATTAATGCAGTAGTTGTCCCTGGGGGCTTTGGCGTTAGAGGTATCGAGGGCAAATTGAACGTTATTAGATACGCTAGAGAAAATAATGTTCCATTCTTAGGTTTGTGCTTGGGTATGCAATGTGCAGTTATAGAATATGCAAGAAATGTTTTAGGGCTAAAAGATGCAAATTCTCATGAATTTTCCGAAGAATGTGAAAATCCTGTAATAGACTTGATGCTTGAACAAAAAGAAGTCACTGCTTATGGCGGTACAATGAGATTGGGTCAATATGAATGTCACTTGAAGAAAAATTCTGTTGCTAGAAAAGCTTATGGTGCAGATATTATCTTTGAAAGACATAGACATAGATACGAAGTTAATAATGCATACGTTGAACAGTTGGAAAAAGCTGGTCTTGTATTCTCAGGTAAATCTCCAAATGGTAAATTGATGGAAATAGTTGAGATACCTAACTTGGATTGGTTTGTGGCATCTCAATTCCACCCTGAATTTAAATCACGTCCAGAAAATCCACATCCATTGTTCAAAGGTCTGATTGACGCAGCAGTAAAAAGAAGATAATTTAGAAAAAGGAGCTGACTTGTTAGCTCCTTTTTTCTTGTAGGTCGGCTTTACTAAGCCGACAGAAGTTGTCATTGAGAGCGAAAGCGAAGCAACCCGAAAAGCTTAAAAATATTACAAATTCAGAAGGGTTTCATCAATTTTGTTAACAAAAGTTAACAAAACATGAATAAAAGAGCAAT
>DBIX01000062.1:0-7085 GCA_002297005.1 Cyanobacteria bacterium UBA791
ATTAAAGATTGGGTGAAAGGCATGTAGAAAGGGGGCTTTGGCGAATGCCAAAGCCCCCTTATGAAAAAATTATATATTTATTGATTAAGGTTTAATCAACAAATATTTTACGCCCTCAAATACTGTTTCATATTGAGGAATATTATTTAGATTTTTCAATTCTTTCTTTCTAATTACATAAACAGTATTTTCATTACCGTCTTTGAAAGCGTCTTGAATTGTTGCATATTCACCAAACTTAACTTCTTTTGGACCATAATAATTTAATGAATATCTATTTGGATTATTAATAGTAATAATGTTTAATTTATTTTCAACTGCATATTTACCATATTTCATCAAGTCATTTTGACCGAAAGAGTAATCCAAGTTAAAATATTTACCCATGCCAAATGCTGATAATACAGTCACAAAAGCAACCAAACTTGTAAACACAAGATATTTTTTATTCATTTTTGTAACCACAATACCAAACAAGCCAAAAACAAATAAAAGCGTGATTGTGAACCATTTAACAGGAACGATTATGCCATAGATTTTTTCTGGTAAAAATAATGGTGTAAACATTGCTACAATAGATGCAACAAATAGCACTCCAAACCAAATATATGTAGTTATATTTATTTGTTTTTCATAATCTTCGTTATCCAAATATTTAACCCAAGCAAATGCAAGCAGGTTTGCCATAGTAAAATAAATCGGAATAATATATGTCACAAGTTTTGTACTTGATGATGAGAAGAACATGAAAATCAAAGTAAACGCAATAAAATTCAATAGCATATATTTTTGAGAATTAGAAAATCCTTCAAAATTAAATTTCAAGTTTATATCCTTAATCTTTTTGATTTTAGAAACCAATATTGCAAGACTAGACAAAATCCATGGGCAGAATCCCCAAAGAATAGTTAACGCAAAGAAATAGAAAGGTTGTTTTCTATTCACACCCTCTGAATTAAAAAATCTATGAACATGGTGTTTCATAATATATTCATTGAAAAATAGTGGGTCATATTTATCCAACATCAAAATATGCCAAGGTAAAACCACCATAAAAAAGATTACAAAACCCACAAGTAAATATTGAGGTCTGAATAATTCCTTAAATCTTTTTGTAAAAATAGCAACGAAAAACATTGTTCCAAAAGGAAGAGCAAACCCCGGAATACCTTTTGCTAAAACTGCTAAACCAGAGAATAAATAGAATGCCCACCAGCAATATTTTTTATTTTCTTCTTTAACAAAATAAGTCAAAAATCCTGACACAATAGCAAACTCAACACAAGTTGCAAGCAGAATATCTAGAATAGCATATTTTGCAAGAATTAAAAATTCTACACTTGTAGCTAAAATAAGAGCTGAAACAATCCCATATTTTCTAGAAACAACTTTTTTACCAACAAAATATAATAAAAGAGTTGAAAGTGTACCATACAAAGCTACAGGAACTCTTGCAGTAAATTCATTTACAACTCCAAAACTTAAAAATGATAACACTTCACCCCAAAAATAAAGAGGGGGTTTTTCAAAGAAATAATTACCATTCAAATATAAAGTCATATAATCTTTCGAATGAAACATATCTCGTGCCATTGAAACATAACGAGTTTCATCAACGTCCATTAATGCATAAGAACCTATTCCATAAAAGAAAATCATTCCACAAAAACATAACAACCCAAGAATAGAAAATAATTCTGGGTGTTTTTTTATAAAATCCATCATTTTAAATATTCCTTACCAAATTATAAAATTTCTTCTTCAACCAAATATCTAGGTCTATGTTTTACTTCTCTAAAGATTTGACCTAAATATTCGCCAACGATACCCAAGCAGAACAACTGCATACCACCAAAGAAAGATGTTAACACAATCGCAGTTGACCAACCGTTTGGAGAATCGTTATAAACAAGTTTTGCATAAATAACAACCAAACCTGTTACAAAACCAAATAACATTGATAAAATACCAAGTACACAAATCATCTTTAATGGAACAATACTGTATGAAGTAATACCATTAATAGCAAGACCTGTTAGAGAAAGTAAATTGAACTTAGATTTACCAACTTCACGAGGTTTTACATCAAAATTAACAATATCTGTTTTAAAACCAATTTCATGGAAGAAACCTCTCAAGAATAAATCAGTTTCGTCAAATCTTGAAAGTACTTCTAAAGCTTCTTTAGAAACTAAACGATAGTCAGAGTGATTTTTAATAATATTTACGCCAAGCACATTCATTAACTTATAGAAAGCTAACGCTGTGAATTTTTTAATAAAATCATCTGTTTTTCTGTCATTTCTAACACCAAATACAACCTTGCAACCATTGTCGTATTTTTCAACAAATTCTTCAATCTTAGTTTCATCTTGTTGTAAATCTGCATCAATAGTAACAACAGCATCACAACCGATTTTGTATGCACCTAGCATGCCAGCAAGTAATGCTTTTTGGTTTCCAAAATTACGAGAAAATTTAGCAGCTTTAATTCTACCTTTGTGCTTTTCAGATGCAACTTGAATTTCGTACCAAGTTTTATCTCTAGAACCATCATTCACTAAGAAAATATAGCTATCAGATGAGATTTTTTCTCTTGAAATCAAATCATCCATAAGCTCAATAAGTCTATCTGTAGTTGAATATATTAAACCTTCCTCATTATAACAAGGTATTACAATTGCAAGTCTAGTATCTTTAGCCATAAAATTTCCCCTATATATAAAAGCATAATACAAAAGTAAGAATATAATGTTAAATTATAAGAAATTTAACATTTTTGGCATAAAATAATTTGATGTTAAACTAAAAATATGGAATTGCTAAAGCGAGTATACAATAAATACATTTCAATAGATGACAAAATAAGATTTGTAATAGCTGGTTGCATAAATGCAGCAGTATCTTATGCTATGTTTGCTGTGGCTTTGTTTATAATAGGAGAAAGCCATTACCAATTATGTTTGGCTTTGCAATGGGTTTTATCCTCTATATTTTCATATTTTAATCAAAAATTCTTTGTATTCTGTACAAAAGGTAACTACTTGGCAGAATATTTGAAATGCTGTTCTGCTTGGGCAGTTAGTTATTTTTTAAATGTAATAATTTTGGAAATATTAGTTAGATTTGTAATTAAAAATGCTTACATTTCGCAATTCATTTCACTATTCTTGGTATCAGTTTGTACTTATGTATTATTCAAATACTTTGCATTCAAACAAAAAGAGGTTCACTAATGTATATTATTAATGCAGATGACTACGGAATTTCAGAAGAAAACAACAAAGCTATTCTAGAAGCTTCTAAGTTTGGTATTCTAAAAAGTACAAGCGTTATGGTGAATACCCCGTACTGCAATTATGAAATTTTGCAAGAACTACTTGATAATCCTAACTTTAGAGTTGGATTACACTTAAATATCTATGAATTTAATACAATGAAAAAGGATTTGAAACCTAATTCAAAACTATATAATGATAAAGGCGAATTCCATAATAGTTTTGGATACGTATTAAAAAAATCTTTTGATAAAGAGTTTTTAGAAGAAGTTGAAGAAGAATATAGACTTCAAATAGAAGATAGTTTAAAACATTTTAAACCTGAACATATCGATTCTCACGTACACATGCACGCAATTCCTAACTTATTTAAAATTGTCTGCAAATTGGCAAAAGAATACGATATTCCTTATATTAGAACACAATTTGAAAAACTATATCTAATTCCTGATATGAAAATGTTCAATAAAACAAATTTAATTAACTTAATAAAAGTAGCCTTGCTAGACACTTTTACAATAATGAATAAACCTGTTGCGAAGAAATATGGCTTAAAAACAAACGACTACATTGTAGGAGTTCAATATACAGCTAATATGGATAGCAACACACTATATTATGGATATAAAGCTAATAATAAGAAAAATAAACTTACAGAAGCACTTTTACATCCAACTCAAAATCAAGACAGAAAAGATAATTACAAAGAATACTTATCACTACTTGATAAAGACTTGTTAGAAAAATTAAAAGACGTTCTATAGAACTTCTTCTTTTGGCTTATTCATCATATTTCTAAAAATTGCCATTATTTTATCACTTTGCATTGGTGCAATTTTCGTAATATCTAAATCTTCTTCATCAAGATTAGTTATTTTTCTTGCGTCCACTTTTTCACTATCTTCAGAATTTGCCTCTTCTAAGATTTCATCAATCTCATCTTCTGCTTTTTTCTTACCTAAAGCTTCTTCTATTTCTTCTTTTGTAACTCTGCCATCACCATCTAAATCATACTTGCATTTTTGTTTATTAATTGCTTTTTGTATTTCTGAAAGCATAGATGTATTGTCGCCATTTTTAATAGAACTTTCCAAGGCTTTGTCAAAACTGATTTCATTATCAGTATTATTATTCGTTTTATTAAAATTACCTAAAAATATGCCTGAATTTTCAGTTGCTGATTCAATTCCTATCATAAAATCCTCTATCTATATTCAACCAAAGTCTAGTTTACAAAATTATAAACATTTAGGATTGTTTTTTTATCCTTTAAAAGCATTAAAAAAACGGCTCTAAAAATTTTAGAACCGTTTTTTATTTATTAACTATTCAGTAATTATTTATCTTCTTTCAAGAATGATTCATAATTACGAGCAAGTAATTGTGTTCTCACTTGGTTAATCAAATCAAGAGCAACCCCAACCATGATGATTAGAGATGTAGCTCCGATACCTTGCAATGTTTTAATATTAGTTGCATAACTTGCAAATGATGGAACAAGAGCAATAATACCTAAAGCCATCGCACCAATAAATGTTGTTTTACTCAAAATTTTATCTAAGTGTTCAGCTGTTGGTCTACCCGGTTTGATACCTGGAATTGATGAACCATATTTTTTCAAGTTATTAGCAATATCTTTTGGTTGCATGTTAGGCATAATTGATGCGTAGAAGAAAGTTAACAATACGATTAGAGC
Source organism: Cyanobacteria bacterium UBA791 (assembly GCA_002297005.1). GTDB lineage: Bacteria > Cyanobacteriota > Vampirovibrionia > Gastranaerophilales > Gastranaerophilaceae > UBA791. Next base: position 4,975 of record DBIX01000062.1, read on the forward strand.
AAAGTATAGAATATAATATAATAAACCATCTGGACTCATAATTTGTGTTAACTTCAATACAATATCTCTTGCCATACCAGCTGGAAGATTTGCTTGTCCTACAATACTTAGAACAGTAGTAGGGAACAATAATATTGCAATTGCAAAGATAATTGGCATAACCCCACCTGGGTTAAGTTTAAATGGAATGAATGTATTCACGCCACCATAAACTTTATTACCAACTTGTCTTTTTGGATTAACAATAATAACTTTTCTTATAGCCTCTTGCATAACAACGATTACAACAAGAGTTACAAAGAAAATTAAAAGTAGCATAAATAAACCGAAATTTAGAGATGGATCTCTAGCTACCATTTGAGCAGTTCTTGATGCGTAAATTGGAATACCAGAAATGATACCTACAAAGATAATCAATGAACCACCGTTACCGATACCTTTTTCAGTAATAAGTTCTGAAATCCACATTACTAAAACTGAACCAGCTGTTAATACTGCGATTGAGCTTAAGTAGAACAAACCGTGATTAACACCAGGAACAATAGCTCCAGGAAGTTTGCTCATATATGCCATAAATATTACAGCTTGAAATGCAGCAAGAACAACTGTAAACAATCTTGTGTATTGAGAAAGTTTTCTTCTTCCTGCTTCACCCTCTTCTTTTTGAAGTTTTTCCAAAGATGGAATTACAACTGCAAGAAGTTGGATGATGATAGATGCTGTGATGAAAGGTCCAATACCCAAAGCGAATATTGAAACCTTACCTAAAGCACCACCTGAAAATAAATCAAGGAAACCGATGATATTATTTCCAGCTGCAATATTAGCAAATATTTCATTGTTAATACCATAAACAGGTAATTGAACGCCAAATCTGAATGCCGCAATCATAATTAAAGTAAAGATAATCTTGTTCTTTAATCCTGATGCGTTCCACATTGATAACAAATCACTTGTTGTTGGCATTTTCATTTTACTGTTTTGCATTATACTAATTCAACCTTTCCGCCTGCTTTTTCGATTTTTTCTTTAGCACTTGGTGTAACGTAATTAGCTTTAACTGTAACAGCTTTAGAAATTTCGCCGTTACCTAAAACTCTTAGTTGTTCACAAGATGGGTGAATTTTTCTAATAGCTTGTAAAGTTTCTAATGAAATTTCTTCTAAATTAAGAGCTTCAATATCTTTAACATTGATTTGACCTTGTTTAATAGCAAGGATGTTTTTGAAACCTTTTAATTTAGGTAATTGTCTGTAACCAGGCATTTGACCACCTTCAAAACCTCTTTTAGATGATCTACCAGATCTTTGACCTTCACCGTTATGACCACGACAAGATGTTTTACCGTGTCCAGATGAACGACCTCTGCCTACTCTTTTAGAATTTTTTGTTGAACCTTCTGCAGGTCTTAAATCTTCTAATGTAATTGTATCTGCCATTTTTTATCCTTCTTTCTTTAATTATTCTTCAACGATTTTTACTAGGTGAGGAACTGCGTTAACCATACCTAGGATTACACTTGATTCATTGTGTGTAACTACTTGATTTAATTTTTTTAAGCCTAATGATGCAACAACTTTTCTTTGTGTTTGAGAAGCACCGATTAAACTTTTAACTAATTTAATTTTAATTTGTTTTGTTTGTGTTTTAGCCATCTTTATTTTTTCCTTATTATCTTATTATTTCTGTACTACTAAATAAATAAGCCACATTAACTATTCAAGAATTTCTTTAACAGTTAAGCCACGTTTTTTAGCAACTTCGCTAAATGGTGTTAAGCTTTGTAATGCATCTAAAGTTGCGTTAGCAGCGTTTAGAGGTGATTTAGAACCTAAAGATTTTGATAAGATATTTTCAATACCAGCAAGTTCTAATACTGAACGAACAGCACCACCAGCGATAATACCTGTACCTTGAGATGCTGGTCTTAACATTACAGCACCTGCACCTGAACGACCTGTGATTGGGTGAGGAATTGTTGTTTTGAAAATAGGTACATTGATTAAGTTTTTACGTCCATCAGCGATAGCTTTTTGGATAGCAATAATAACTTCAGCTGCTTTTGCACAACCTACGCCAACTTGACCTTTTTTGTTACCTACGATAACAAT
>DBIX01000062.1:7151-10654 GCA_002297005.1 Cyanobacteria bacterium UBA791
TTACCACCTTTAACAACTTTTGTTACACGGCGGATTTGAATTACTTGTTCTTTCCATTCAGATTCTACTTTTTCTTCTTTATTTTCTGTTCTTTTCTTTCTGCCTCTGCCTTTTCTTTCGCCTTTAGCAGTTTTTTGTGCAGCATCTGCATAATCTTCCATTTCGTTGTCTAATTCATCATCAGATTCTTCAGCAACTGTAGCTTCTTCAACAACTTCTGTTTCTAAAGCTTCATTTTTTTCTTCATTTAATTCCATGAATTTTACCTTTCTTTTTACTGTATAATTCTATCTATCTTTTTCTGTTTTGAAAAACACGCCAAAATCAAGCCAAAATAAGCTATTTGGAAATCATGTTTATTCGTGAGTATTTTCTGACTCGTCTATAATATAATAAATAAGATTATTTGACAAGCATTTGATTACAAAATTTTAACTTTTTCTTAACCAAGCCAAACAAATATTCATGAAAGTTTCAGGAGCATATAAATATAAATCTTCTGCATGCTTACCCTTTTTTATTAAAATTTGTTTTTTGTCTATCGAATTTGATGCATCATAAAGCATTGAGTTATGCCAATTATAAATTATTGGGTCATTTTCACCTGCAAGAAATAATGTCGGAATATTTATATTTTTAATTTCGTTAATAGGTTTTATTTTAGTTTTTCTTAAAGAGGATAGAGAAAATCTTATTGATGACCATCTTTTCCACTCGTATTTTTTCAAAGTTGGAACAAATGCATTTGGACTTAAGACATTGTTTTCGATTTTGTTAAAATCAGTTGGTGCACTTACTAAGATTAATTTATCTATATTATTATTTTTAGAACAATAATCAACAGAAATTAGTGAACCTAAAGAAAAACCTACTAAGTAAACTTTTTTATAATCTTTTTTTGCATGTTCAATTATTGGCGTTATGTCATTTACTTCTTTTAAACCAAAAGTATATTTGCCAGAACTTTTTCCATGCCCTCTAAAATCTAATACGATAACATCATAATATTTAGAAAAATCTTTCGCCATTTTTGTAAAGGCTTTAGAATTTTTTGTCATAAACCAACCATGAGCTAATATAATAACCTCGTCATGATTAGTTTTGTAGGTATCATAAGCGATAGAAACATTATCGACAGTCTGAATATGTCCCTCTAAAACCTCCGCATAAGACGGAAATTGAAACATACATGTATATAATATATATAGTATAAATAAGAACTTTTTCATAAATTAGACCAACTAATACAAATGAGCTATTGTAAGTTCACACTATAAACTTTATACTTTTGATAATGTATCGTACACTTTTGCAACTATTTTCCAAGTTCCATTTACCTTATTCATAATTAGTAAATCTGTAAATTTATATCCGTGCCAGTTATCTTCAATAACTCTTACTGTCGCAATAGTTTTTTCAAGCATCAAGACATCAACTCTTGCAATATAATCATCTCCACAAGCTCCAAATGTATCAATAGTTTTATAAAATTCTTCAATAGATCCTGATTGATATGTTTCTTCATTCAACTGTCCGAAGAAGCTTGCTTTTTCATAAAAATAAGGTTTTACAATATCACTATTGCCATTTTTAACTGCTTCGATAAATTTTCGTGCAATATTTTCTACGGCATTAAATTCTTCAATTTGTTCTCTCATTTTATAATCCTTTTATTATAATATTTATTATAAAATGTATCGTATATTTTGACAAGTACTGTAATTAAGGTAATTTCTCATTAAAACCATGAAAAACGTTGCCGAGTCATGAGTACAAAATGGGACTTTTGGAGTACTTTGGTGAACGGTTAAAATGATTTTTCCGACCTCTCAAAGCCCTCACAGAGCAAATTTTCCCAAATAAATCACATTACCAGTACAAACCAAATCATGCTTTCCAATACAGCCATTGGGTAGCCTCATTTCACAAAAATACCACACTTCCTGTTATAACCAATTTACTCGTTAAAGTACAAGTACAAATTAAATTAGATACATATAGAAACTAAAAAAGACTTGCCGTAGCAAGTCTTTTAAAATGGTACTCCCAGGCGAATTCGAATCGCCGTCGCCTCCGTGAAAGGGAAGTGTCCTAGGCCTCTAGACGATGGGAGCCTGTCTGTGTAATTATCATATTAGAAAAAAAATTAATTGTCAACTACTTGATAAAAATATTTACATCTTGAAACTTTTTTTTGTTTTAATTAAAATATTCTTGTATAAAATGAGGATACAAACATGTTTGAAAGATTTACAGAAAAAGCTATAAAAGTTATCATGCTTGCTCAAGAAGAAGCAAGACGTTTAGGTCATAACTTTGTAGGCACAGAACAACTTTTACTTGGTCTAATCGGTGAAGGTACTGGTGTTGCTGCTAAAACTCTTAAATCTATGGGTATAAACTTAAAAGATGCAAGGGTTGAAGTTGAAAAAATTATCGGTAGAGGTTCTGGCTTTGTTGCTGTAGAAATTCCATTTACTCCTAGAGCTAAAAGAGTTTTAGAACTATCTTGGGATGAAGCAAGACAATTAGGTCACAATTATATCGGTACTGAACACTTACTTTTAGGTTTAATTAGAGAAGGTGAAGGTGTTGCAGCAAGAGTATTAGAAAATTCTGGTATTGATTTAAACAAAATTAGAAGTAACGTAATTAAAATTTTGGGAGAATCAAAACCTCAACCTGTTTCATCAGGTGGTAGTAGTTCATCTTCTTCTACAAGCAAGGCAAAAACTCCAAGCTTAGATGAATTTGGTACAGACTTAACATTAGCAGCAGCAGAACAAAGACTTGATCCTGTTGTTGGTAGAGAAAAAGAAATTGAACGTGTAATTCAAATTCTTGCTCGTCGTACAAAAAACAACCCTGTTCTTTTAGGTGAACCTGGTGTTGGTAAAACAGCTGTTGCTGAGGGTTTAGCAACTAGAATTGTTAACGGAGATGTTCCTGATATTTTAGACGGCAAAAAAATTATCCAATTAGACATGGGTCTTTTGGTTGCTGGTACTAAATACAGAGGTGAATTTGAAGAACGTCTTAAAAAAATCATGGACGAAATTCGTCAAGCTGGTAACATCATCTTGGTTATCGATGAAATGCATACATTAATGGGTGCTGGTGCTGCTGAAGGTGCAATCGATGCGGCTAACATCTTAAAACCAGCTTTATCAAGAGGTGAAATCCAAGTTATTGGTGCTACAACTCTTGAAGAATACAGAAAACACATTGAAAAAGATGCTGCTTTAGAAAGACGTTTCCAATGTGTAATGATTGAAGAACCATCAATCGATGAAACAATCGAAATTATTAAAGGTTTAAAATCTAAATACGAAGAACACCACAGATTAATTATTTCTGATGATGCAATCGTTTCATCTGTTAAATTATCAAGCAAATATATTACAGACAGATTCTTACCAGATAAAGCTATTGACGTTATTAGATGAAGCATGTTCAAAAGTTCGTCTAAAAGTTAGCTCTTTATCACCAGAAGGTAAAGAATT
>DBIX01000062.1:10693-11849 GCA_002297005.1 Cyanobacteria bacterium UBA791
GAAAAAGCTTCTGCTTTAAGAGATGACGAAGCTGACTGCAAAGAAAGAATCAGAGAATTAAATGATTCATTAAGAGAAGAACAAGAAGCAAACAAACCTGTAGTTACAGAAGAAAATGTTGCTGAAGTAATCTCTACAATGACAGGTGTTCCTGTTACAAAATTAACAGAGGGCGAAAGCGAAAGACTTCTAAAATTAGAAGACACATTGCACGCTAGAGTTATTGGTCAACATGATGCTGTTGTATCAATTTCAAAAGCAATCAGAAGAGCAAGAGTTGGTTTGAAATCACCAAACAGACCAATCGGTAGCTTTATCTTCGCTGGTCCTACTGGGGTTGGTAAAACTGAGTTGGCAAAAGCTTTGGCTGAAGCTGTATTCGGTTCTGAAGACAATATGGTTCGTGTAGATATGTCAGAATTTATGGAAAAACATTCTACATCTAAACTTATTGGTTCTCCTCCAGGATACGTTGGTTATGATGACGGCGGTAGCTTAACAGAAACTATCCGTAAAAAACCTTATTCAGTAATTCTATTCGATGAAATTGAAAAGGCTCATCCAGATGTATTCAACATCATGTTACAAATCTTGGATGACGGTCGTTTGACAGATTCTAAAGGTCGTCACATCAACTTCAAAAATACAATCATCATCATGACATCTAACATCGGTGCAAGCATGATTGCTACTCAATCTAAACTTGGTTTCTCAGTTGCCGATGACGAAAAGAAAGATAAATACGAAAAACTTAAAGATACTGTTCATGAAGAAATGAAGAAAGCTTTCAGACCAGAATTCTTGAACCGTATTGATGACATTATCGTATTTGCTCACTTGTCTAAAGATGAAATCAGACAAATTGCAGAATTGATGATGAAAGATTTATTCAAACGTCTTGAAGAACGTGAACTACACATGGAAGTTACAGATGCTGTTAAAGACTTCTTAGCAACTGACGGATACTCAGAAGCTTACGGTGCTAGACCATTAAGAAGATTAATTCAACGTAAGGTTGAAGATACTTTAGCAGAAGAAATCTTAACTAACAAATATCACGCTGGAGATACAATCGTTCTTGATTATAAAGATGGAAAGCTTGTTTTCTCTAAAAAAGGCGAAGAAGCGAAAGTTGAAGAAACTGCAAAAGCTGAAT
>DBIX01000041.1 GCA_002297005.1 Cyanobacteria bacterium UBA791
TATATATACATATATATAATAAAAAATCCTAAAATTATACGATTTGATTTTAATTTTACCAATAGAAAATCCTAAAATTAAATTTGATTTTCCTATTTTGTGCGGCTTTTGATTGAAAAATTTTTCCTATTATTTTGTGCGCGGCTGGTTCATAATTTTATTGAGTCCTAAAATTCCCGGGCAAGTTAGTTTCAACTAACCAAAAAAATTGAGAAAGTCCCATAAATTGGATTGATTACTATTGACATATCCCGAAATGTATGATATAATTTAGATACAGAAAGAGAGAAAGAGGTAATAAATATGAAGTGCATTTACATGGAAAAAGATGGCAATACGTTCTTGTATCGCTATGGCGGTTCGCAAGAAGAATGTGATAAACTTAACAAAGCTACGCATGACTATTATCCAGAAGATTATAGCCCGAAAGTTTTGGCTGGCTATCATTACTTCATGGCTGACCAGCCCATGTTTGACGACCGTGATTTCTAAGAGGTGAACCAGATGGAAAAAGAAATATATTATCGCGCAATCGGTAACAAAATTTTAAGCGTCGAGCGCACAGAAACAGGCAAATATAAAGTCAATCATGTTTACACTGACCCTTTTGGTAGAACGTTGCCGAAACAAGGCGAAGTTAGTAAAGATTATGTTGATTGGTTGTTAAGTAACAAAGAGGACTGAGAAATTAGTCCTTTATTTTTTTTAGTTAGTTTCAACTAACTTGAATTCCCGGGCAGCTTTGCAGTCCCATAATTAGGACTTTCCTAAAAATAGATATTGACAAATAATATTGTGCATGATATAATATAGACAAGATAAGAGATAAGAAAGAGGTAAACATTATGTGGACAGTGTATTTTGAGACTGAAAAGAATCATTGGGAAATTTATGAGCATGGTTTGTCTTATGTCGAAGCATTTAATGCTTGTAATATGATTATGGGTAAAAATATCAATGCAAAAATGATGCAAAATTAAAAATAATACTTGACAAACAGAATTAAATGGCATATAATAAGTATAGAAATTAAGAAAGAGGTAATTACAATGACGAAAGAACTCAAAGCGAAACTCATGGGCTTAACTATTGATGAACTCGATCAATGGGCAAATCTTAATGCTCAAAAAGAAGAAGCAACCCGTATCGCGCAAGAGCTGAGTGAGCAGCTTGACCATTATCGTCAGCTTGTTATTGATTTAACAAACCAGATGAACGATATTATCCAACAGTAATCCAATGGCAGTTAGGTTCGCCTAACTGTTTTGCCCGGTTGCCGCGCATCAAAAGTACAAATAAATGATTGATTTGTCTATGTAGTTTCCTATTGAACCGTGGTATAATATAGACACTGAAAGAGAGATAAAACAAGAGAGAGGTAAACAGACATGACTAAGTATTACAACGCCAACCAGGTTCACAAGTATGGCTATCGTCCTCAGTTCGTGATGCCGAGCAAAGAGGAATCCATCCGAATCGCTCAGGAAGCCGTAGCTCGTCTTGAGAAAATCATGCACGAAGATTCTAAAAACGCTTGACATTCTACTCTGTATCTGATATAATACAATTAAAAGGAAGGTTGATTGATATGAAAAAGATTAACATTACCACCGCTCGCAAACTGTTTAACAAAGGCGAGAAAATCTATATCTTGCCGAATAAAGTTGCGCTTGGCAATCCTTGGGTTAGCCCTTCGTCGATTGAAAAAATTGACGATGAAACATTTGATTATATCATTAACGCATATTGTGCTTATATACCGCGTGAACTTGGTACACGTTGCGCATTCTACATTGACGATTAAGAAAAGGGGTTTGAAGTTATGGCAAGACACTTGAAGAAATTCGGTGACCTATACGGCGGACAACACTTTACAAACTTAGATAATAGCTATTTTATCAGACTAAGCACGGTCGTTGGTGTCGATGGGCCTCCGAATGAGATACCAGCGAATGCGGTTGATTTTAATACAGGTGACTTATGGTATTTTGAGGACATTGCACCTGTATATGTGCTTGACAAAGATGAACCGCGCCCGCCGTTCTGACGAAGAAGTTAGGTAGTTAGTGCTACCTGACTCTGCCCGGGCCGCGAACAATAGTACAATAAATAGGACTGATTGAAATTGGCTATTGACAAATAAGATTGCGCATGGTATAATATAGTCAAGATAAAGAAAGAGGTAAACATTATGGAAACTTTTATCATTGGCTACATGATTATGAACGAAGTTGCTGGTGTGGCTATGGCTGTGGGATATGTGAAATATCTGCAAAAGAGTGGCTACTTCATGCAACGCAAGATTGAAAAGTGGCGCTCGAAAAAGCCTTATTGCGACGTAGAATTTTGGTATGCTTTTGATTTGCTCGAAAGTGCTTTAAAAGAAGCCAAGAGTAAAAACCGAAAAGAATTATATATCGTACAATATTCTACTGTTTACGATGCTGTAAAACTTCTTGAAGATGACCTCGGTGGTATCTTTACGCAAGTTCCTTTTTATGTAGTCAAAAATCTTTATCGTCCTGCGTATAAAGAGATGCTGTCTAAATATGAGGGAATTGAAATTAAATATACTACTTAATTTAAATGCCGTCAAATAAATTTTGACGGCTTATTATTTTGTGATTAGTTAGTCTTATCTAACTGCCCGGGCGCGAATTTAATCCCATAAATCGGACTACAAAATTCAAAATTCTTCTTGACAATCCCATAATTATAT
>DBIX01000018.1:0-26836 GCA_002297005.1 Cyanobacteria bacterium UBA791
AAACAAATTTTATATACTCTCTCTCTTAAAATCTCAAAAATTTATTCACCCTTTGATTAAGTTCAAAGGGTTTATTTTTGTTGGGCAAGTATGCCCAACCTACATTGATTAAAATCTCAAAAATTTAAAAACACCTCTCAAAGAAATTTGAGGGGTTTTCTTTTTACCCTCACCCTAACCCTCTCCCACAAGTGGGAGAGGAAACTTAATTTTTTGTGCTTCGCCCTTTGTTAAGAGAGAAGCTATCCGTATGGACTGATGAGGGTTAGCATGACACACTATGTCATTTGCTAACAAGTCATATCTTACTCAATAATTTCGCAACCAGTTGGAATTGTTTTTAAGCCCTGAGCCATCCAGTAATCTTCAACAGGATTAATTGTATCCGCCAAAACAAAATATGTAGAGCCTGAGCCTGACATAATAGATTTAGGGTTAGCTTTTTTAATCTTTTGCAACTCTTCAAAGTGGCCAAAAACTCCAACCTCTAAGTCATTTTGGAGCAAGTCACATATATTCTCTCCATTTTTTAAAGCCTCAACCATTTTTTCTGTATTATTAAAATTAGGTTTATTTTCTAATTCTGCATATCTTTGATAGCCCTCTTTTGCAGAAATTCCAACCGCTGGCTTTATCAAAGAAACAGAATATTCTCTAAAAGGCAAGCTTTCAACTTTTTCCCCACGACCAGTTGCAAGAGTGCAACCACCCATCAAGCATACATTCAAATCAGAACCTAATTTTGCACAAAGCTCATGTAATTCTTCCATACTTAGTGCATTATTAAAATATTTATTCAAAACTAAAAAAGTACCAGCAGCATTTGTGCTTCCACCAGCAAGTCCAGCTTCTGACGGAATATGTTTTTCTAGATAAACATGTATTTTCTTTGGTTTAACTTTTGCTTTTTCAAAATATAATTTAATAGCTTTATAAACGATATTTTTCTCGTTATAAGGGATTTGGGGATTATTACCATTAAGTGTAATTTCCAAATTTTCACTATCTTCAATGTCAAACGTAAGATAATCATACAAATTAATCATTTGCATAATACTTTTAATATCATGAAATCCATCTGGTCTTTTGCCAACAATTTCAAGAGTTAAATTAATTTTTGCTGGAGTTTTTACTTTAATTTGCATAATTCCTCTGATAATCTACCAAAATCTTCTATAGAAATACTTTCTGAACGAGTGTTTTCAGAAATGCCAACTTTTTCAAGTGCAGTTAAAATTTTATCCTTGTCAAAACCTTTATTCATAAGGGCATTTTTAATATTTTTTCTTCTTGCAGAAAATCCGCCACGAATAGTTTTTCTAAAATAAGAATAATCAGAAAGGTCTAACAAAGGTTTTTCTCTAACTACCAACTTCACAAGAGCAGAATTAACTTTTGGTGCAGGATAAAAGGATTTTGATTTAACCTGTTTAAGTATTCTGCAATTTGACCAAAATTGAGAAAGCACAGTCAATAAGCCGTAAGCTTTGTTTGGTGATTTTTCATTAGCAGACATTCTTATTGCAACTTCTTCTTGCACCATCAAAATAATCTCTGAAATTGATCGTCTATTTTTATTATCCAAATCATCAATTTCCCCAAGCAAATGAGCCAAAATAGGGCTTGTAATGTAATATGGAATATTAGCTACTACTTTAACTTTTTTGCCGTTTGCAAGTTCTGAAATATCTGTTTTCAGAATATCATTATGCACAATTTCCAAATTATCTGCATCAAGTTTTTTTAACTGTTCAATAGCTTGTTCATCAAGTTCAATAGCAATAACCTTGCCTGCGTGTTTTACCAGTTGTTCTGTTACAAAACCAATTCCAGGACCAATTTCAATAACTATATCATTTTTTGTCAAATTTGCTTGTTCTACAATAAAATTTATTACATCACCGTCGATAAGGAAATTTTGACCTAGTCTTTTTTTTGTTCTAAAACGTTTTGCTCTATTAAAATAATCCATTAATTATACCCTTCTTACTAATCTATAATAATACAAACAGGTAAATGTTTTTTCAAGTTGTCCTTGATATGTTAATTGATGTTATAATAATTAGTAGGGAGAATTATCGTGAGTTCCGTAGAATTACAAGAAAAATTAGAGCTTTCAGACATATTAAAAGAATTTTACAAAGGTTGTAAACCTAAAGAAGATTTTAAACTAGGATTAGAATACGAAAGACTTCCATTAAAAGATGACTCTTTTGAAACAGTTGATTACTATGAAAACAATGGTATTTGCAACTTTTTACGCAAATTTGCAGAAGAAAATGCGTGGGATTATATTGTTGACGAATACAGCCTAATCGGATTAAAAAAGGGTCACGACACAATTACACTTGAGCCAGGCTGCCAAATGGAAATGAGCATAAAACCTGAAAAATACATTAAAGATATAAAAACAAAAGTTTCAGTATTAAATAATTTAATGTCAGAAAAACTTGATGAATATGGTTTTTCTCTATGCGAATATGGAGTTTCTCCAGTAACGACTTATAAAAACATAAATCTATTACCAAAACGTAGATACGGAATTATGGCAAGCTATCTATGGGGAATACTTTCTGACGTTATGATGAGAGAAACAGCTGGAATACAAGTTTGCATAGATTATTCATCAGAAGAAGACGCTATGAGAAAATTCAGAATTGCAAATATGATATCACCATTCATAACTGCAATTTTCGCAAATTCGCCAATTAGAGGTGGTGTCGATTCAGGATACAAATCCTTTAGAGCTTTAGCATGGCTAAATACGGATTCTGATAGATGTGGATTTGCGACAAAATTCAGCAAGGATTATGGATTTGAAGATTATATTAAATCTGTAATGAATGTACCAATGATTTTTATAAGCCGAAACAAGGATAATATAAAGGTTAATGGGAGATTAAAATTCAAAAACTTTATGACAAATGGTTATGAGGATTACAATGCCACTCTTGACGACTTCAAGCTTCATGCAAATTTATATTTCCCAGAAGTTAGACTTCGTGAATTTATTGAAATCAGAAATCACGACTGCGTAAACAAAAACATGCTATATTCTCTTTTAGCTTTTTACAAAGGTATTTTCTACTCAGAAGAAGCCCTAACTGCTGTTGAAAACATTTTAGATAAATATACTTATCAAGAGATTTCGGAATTGCGTTACAATATTCCAAAACTAGCACTCCAAGCTGAAATAAAAGGTAAATCTGTAAAAGAAATTGCAAGGGAATTCATGAGAATTGCATATATTTCTCTTGATAATGCTCAAAACAACGAAGAAATATATTTAGAACCTATCTTAGAGTTTATTGAAGATGGGGTTTCACCAGCCGATGTTATTTTGTTAAATTGGTACGGACTTTGGAACAAAGACATTAATAAACTCATGAAATATATAAAATCTGCTTAATCATTTGCCAATAAAATTTCAAATATGTATAATAAAACAATGGCACACTTGAGTATTTCATTCAAAACAACAGCAACATATCAGTTATTCAAACTGTTTAGAGGACAGGTTGAAGACTTTTTTACCAACCTTGGCGAAATCTCAAAAATGACTTTTGCCACAATTTATTACATGTTAAAAGGCAAAATAAAATGGAAAGAAGTGATTTATCAATGTTATAGATTTGGTGTTACTTCTTTACCAATTACGCTTTCCATTGTCGGAATGACATCAATCATTGTAGCAACGCAAGTTGCAAATGAGATGGTTAAGCAAGGTGGAACAAACTTTGTCGGCATGACAATCACAATGCTTATTATTAGAGAAGCTGGAATTATTATGTCAGGATTTGCAATTATTTCTATGATTGGTTCTTCTCTAGCTTCAGAAGTTGCAACCATGAGAGTTTCTGAGCAAATTGACGCCATTAAAGTTTTAAAAGTTAATCCGATAAGATATTTATTCGTGCCAAGAGTTCTTTCTGGAATGATGATGATGCCTGTAATTTGGGTTTTAGCTTCTTTGGTTGGCGTGTTAGCCGGCGGATTTGCGTCAAATTTATCATCTGGTTTGAGTTATAGAGCTTATTTTGACTCTGTTTGGTATGGTATTTATATTTATGATATTAAAGTTAATATTTTAAAAGCTATAACTTACGGCTTTTTTATTTCTTTAATTAGTTGTACTTTTGGTTACAACGCAAAAGGTGGAGCAAAAGGTGTTGGTATTGCAACAACACGTGCTGTTGTATGGTCTTTTGTTGCCATTGTTATTTGGGATATGATTTATGCAGTATGCTTTTTCTTTTAAGGTGAATTATGATAGAAGTTAGAAATTTAGAGAAAAAATTTGATGATAAAACAGTTTTGAATGATATTTCATTCGATGTAAAAGATGGAGAAACACTTGCAATAGTTGGGTTTAGTGGTTCAGGCAAAAGTACTATCCTTAAAATCATTTGTGGACTTTTAACTCAAGATAATGGAACGGTTAAAACCTCTGAGGGTGATATTGCAATGGTTTTCCAATATTCAGCATTGTTTGATTCAATGAATGTATTTGATAATATCGCTTTTGCGTTAACAGAAAGACCAGATTTAAGAAAAAAATACACTCATGACGAATTAAACACAATTGTTAAACAAAAGTTAAAATTAGTTGGTTTAGCTGGGATTGAAGATAAATATCCGTCTGAATTATCAGGTGGTATGCAAAAGCGTGTAAGTTTTGCACGTGCAATCGTTACAGAACCAAAAACAATTTTGTTTGACGAACCAACTGCTGGGTTAGACCCTATCTCATCAACCTTAATTGAAGACTACATTGTGAGATTAAAGGACGAAACAAAGGCTTCTTCTATTGTTGTAACTCACCAAATGTCTACAATTAAAAGGACTGCAGATAGAGTCTTAATGATTTATCAAGGTAGAAAAGTATTTGAGGGTACTCCTGAAGAAATGTTAACATCTGGTAATGATTACACAAGACAGTTTGTGACGGCATCTTTGGAAGGTCCAATGAAAATGTTGGCAGAATAAGATTTTTTTGATATTATAAAGTAAAGGAATTGGGGATATATGAACCTTTCATCATCGTTTAAAGTAGGAATATTAACACTTATAGCTTTAGTTGTGCTATTACTAACAATTTTTTGGGCACAAGGTAGAGCGTTTTCTAATGCGGATAGAATTGAAGTAACATTCAAGGACGTTAATGGTATGCGTCCAGGTAGTGGTGTTCAAATGATGGGCTTGAGAGTTGGTCAAGTTGAAGAAATTATTCCTGTCGTTGAAGACGGTAAGAGCTACGTTAAACTTAGATTTGTTATTACGGAAAAAGGAGTTTCAATTCCTAAAGCTTCAAGCATTTCTATTCAACAATCTGGTTTAATTGGTGAGCAATTCTTAGAAATCACCCCTCCAAAAACTAGAACAGTTTATGTTCCAATGATTCAACGTTCATTGTTATTTAAGGATGATAAAGTTCAAATTAAACTTGATGGAAAATATTATGATGTAGGTTATGTAAAAAATACTCAAGTTACGAGTACTGCAACATTACCTTTAAAATTTAGAGAAAATATTCACACGCAATATGCATACAAAATTGATTATATAGTTAATTTACCAGGATTGATATTACCTGAATTCTTAAAAGGTAATATCGTAAACGATGGAAAGGTTAAAAAGTTAAGAATTGCCCCATTGGACGATTCTCCGCTTCCATATCCTGAACAAAATTCACTATATACAATAATTGAACCAATGAGAATATCCGATTTTATGGATTGGCAATATAAAGCTGCTGAATCTTTAACAGAAACAAACAAGAAGATTAATGACTTGTTATCGGATGATGTAATTGCAGATTTAAAACAATCTGTTATCAATATTAATGAATTGACTGCACAAGCAACTACTACGGTTGCAAAAGCAGAAAAACTTCTTGATGCATCTCAAAAAGATTTAGATCAAATGATGGCAATGATGAATTCTATTACAAAAGACTTTAACAAAATTACAAATGATGTTAATTCTGTTATTGGCGACCCTAAATTCAAGCCTGTTCTATATGATACAGCAACTTCAATTAACAGACTATCTAATAATTTGAGTAATGTATTAGAACAAACCGATTCAAAAGTTATCGCAGAAGACTTAACTGTAATTATGACAAACGTTAGTGATATAACAACTTACGTTAACAATATGACTAAAGATGATAAAGTTAAGAAAGAATTATCTACTGCAGTAACTAATATTAACAAGGCTATGAGCGATATTTCTTCAGCTCTTGAAGTTGTTAATAGTTTACCTCCTGATAAGAAAAAAGAAGTTTCTTGTATACTTTCTGATGTAGCTGTTTCAACTGCAAACTTGAGAAAATTCTCAGAAAAATTAAACAAAAGATTTTTACTATTTAGATTGATGTTTTAATTATGAATATTAAAAGTGAAATTACAAATTTACATTATAGCGGTAAAAAGAATGCTTTATACCACATTTTGGCAATACCAACTTTTTTTTATTCACTAATTACAAATGCAAGAAATTTTTTGTACGATAAAAATATTTTAAAATCTGAAAAAGTTAACGCAAATGTCGTTGCCGTTGGAAATTTAACTACCGGTGGTGTTGGTAAAACTCCGGTTGTTGCTGAAATTGCAAAGTATTACTTAAATCTAGGCGAAAAAACTGCAGTCATATCAAGAGGATATGGCGGAAAACTTTCTTCTAAAAATGTTAATGTTATTTCTGATGGTGAAAACATTTTTTACGAGGCAAAAATGGCTGGTGACGAACCTTATTGGTACGCTCAAAATATTAAAGGTCTAATTGTTATTACTTGCTCATCACGTGTAAAAGCTTCAAAATATGCAATAGAAAAATTTGGAGTACAAAACATCATTCTTGATGATGCTTTTCAGCATAGAAAAATTCAAAGAGATAAAAATATTTTATTAATTGATAGTGAAAAACGCTTTGGTAATGCAAAACAACTTCCACAAGGACCACTTAGAGAAAGCGTAGAGAACTTAAAAAGAGCTGACAAAATTGTTATTATGTCAAAAGGTTCTAACAACTACGAGAATGTAATTGAATTTGCAAAAGAATTGAACGCAACAATTTGCGATGCTGGTCCAGCTGAAGTTTATAATATTAAAACAGGCGTTCATTTAGCAAATGGAGTTACTGCAACAGCAGTATGTGCAATTGGTCAACCTGAACAATTCTTTAATTTTTTAACACCTAGATTTAATATCGTTGAAAAGATTGTATTTGATGATCACCATTCATATTCAAAAAAAGAACTCGAAAATATCAAAATGCCAATAATTACGACAGAAAAAGATGCGGTAAAGATTAAAGATTTTGATTTGGATAATGTGTATGCATTAAAATTAAGACTTAGTCTAAATTGTAGAGAACTTTTAAATGATTGATGAAATTGTTTCAAATTTAAAAAATGCAAATTTAAAGCAAAGTGATTTTGTTAAACTTATGGAAAATTTTAAAAATCCATATTTAGTTCTTATTGCTTGTATTTTAAGCTTAAGAACAAACGATAAAACTACATACCCAGCTACTTTAAGGATGCTAGAATTGGCAAAAACTCCTGAAGAAATGGCAAAAGTAAAAGTCGAAGATTTAGAAAAAGCAATTTATCCAGTAGGATTTTACGGAAACAAAGCAAAGCAAATTATACAATTATCAAAAGAACTTTTAGAAAAATATGATTCAAAAGTTCCAGACGAGATTGATGAGTTAATCAAATTCAAAGGCGTTGGCAGAAAAACTGCAAATCTTGTTTTGGCAAAAGGGTTTAATAAACCGGCAATTTGTGTTGATGTTCATGTTCATAGAATTTTTAATAGATTAGGATATGTGAATACAAAAACACCTGAAGAAACGGAATTTGCATTAAGAGAAAAACTACCTAAAAAATATTGGATTGATATAAATACGTTAATAGTAACCTTTGGGCAAAATATTTGCAAGCCACAAAGACCGCTTTGTAAGGAATGTCCAATAGCTTCTTACTGCCCATCAAAAATTGGTTAAGAATTGCAAAATATTTTACACAAGTAATAATATTTGTTATTCTTATATAGACTATATAGGGAGATATTATGAAACGTTTTATAGCAATACTTGCAGTAATTTTATTTATACAAGGTTCTTCATCTGAAGCTCAAATGACATCAGAAGCACATGCTCACTATCAAAATGCATGTCAGCTAGAATACCAACATAGATACGAAGAAGCTATCCAGTTAATTTATGAGGCTATAAAAGAAAATGGTGATGATGCTATTTTGTATACAAAGCTTGCAGGTTTGTATACTGATTTAGGTGATAATCAAAACGCTTTAGCTGCTTATAAAAAAGCTATTAAGCTAAGACCAAACGATGCTTTCATTTATATCAGTATTGGTAATATTCTTCAAAATATGAATGATTTTGATAATGCCTATAAATCATATATGCAAGCTATGGAACTATTCCCAAACTATAAATATAATTACGTAAATATTGCAAATATTTTATATTTACAAGGTAATTATTCTCAAGCTATTGAAAATTATTTATCTTTCTTAAGTGCATATCCTGATCATTACGAAGCTAGAGAAAATCTTGCTAATTCGTATTTAAGAAACAATGACTACATAAAAGCTATTGAAGAGTTTTCAACTCTATATTCAAAAAATCCAACTTTATTTAAAGATTATGCCTCTTATGGTTATGCTTTATTTAAAGAAAATCAATATTCGACTGCTATTGATATGTTCAAGCTTGCACTAAGAAACAATCCTGATAACATTTCAACTATGAGTTATTTAGCAATTTCATATCAAGAAACAAAGAAATATAATGATTCAAAAGCGATGTTTGACAAAGTTTTTGAACTTAAACCTGATTGCCACGGTTTAAGATTTAACTATGCTCAACTACTTGCAGATATGAAAGATATTGATGGGGCAATTAATCAATACAATATGTATTTGAAAGCTTATCCTGAAGATATAAACGCATATATCAAATTAGGTATGTTATACAAAAATAATAGAAAATATGACGAAGCTATTGCGACATTCACTAAAGTTTTACAAAAAGACCCAACTGACATGAAGTCAGAAAAGGCTTTAGCTGAATCATATCATGCAAAAGGTGATTATATAAATGCCTTAAAACATTATGATATAGTTTTAGAAAACGAAGAAAACCGTGAAGCTTTAGCAAATAAGGCTCTTGTATTACACGCACTAAAAAAATACGACCAAGCTATCAGCTTATATTATGATTTGTTAGCAGAACAATCTAATGACAGATTGAGAAACAATTTAGTTGAAGCTCTTTGCATAAAAGGTGATACTTTCTTGTTGAAATCAGATTATAAAAACGCTTTAACTTATTTTGACAAAGCTGTAGAGGTTAATCCAAATTCAGCAAAAGCTTATTTCGGTTTAGCTCAAGCACACGACAGTCTTAACTTTAGAGATAGGGCAAATGAATACTATCAAAAAGCAATAGAACTTGCACCTGACAACAAGTCATATAAAACAGCTTATGATGGTTTTAAACAAAATCTTACAGACTCAGATAAAGCAATAGAAGAAAATGAAGTTAAAGCTTCTATGCCTGCAAATACAAATACAGAAATTCAAGATTCAAATCCAGCAAAAATTGATAACAATATGGATTCTTTAATGATAAAAGGCAAAGAAAATCAAATTAATGATAAAGCAAAAGAACTTATAGCAGAGGGTGATACTTTATATAAACAAACCCGATTTGATGAAGCTTTAGCAAATTATCTTGATGCATTAAAGATTAATTCTAATGATGCTACAACCGCATTTAAGGTTGGTAATTTGTACAAAATGCAAAATGATATTGATAACGCAATTGATTACTATAAAAAGGCTACATCCTTAAATAAAAATTATGCAGATGCATGGTTTAATTTAGGATTATCTTATGCAACATTAAATAATTATCGATTATGTAGAGAAAGTTTTAACAAAGTTATTGCTTTAAATCCTAATTATGCAAATGCTTATTACGCCATGGCATTGAGTTATGAAAAAGACGGTGATAACGCAAATGCAGTTAAGTACTATAAGTCATACCAAGACTTACTAACTGATGAAAAAACAAAGAAAGCTGTATCAAGCAAAATTACTGCATTAGAATCTAAAATATAATGAAGAAAATTTTTGTTTCAATATTCTTTATATTGTTTCTTGCAACTGGTTGCATAAATAAAAACGCTGTCATTATTTTTAATGATGAGCCATTTTCTCGTGACAATTTTAATCAGGTTAAAACAAATTTTAGACAGGGTGAAAAAATCTATTACTTGTTTGCAACTAAGAAGGATTTGACTTCCCCTTATATAAGAGTGCAAGTTTCATCGGTTGTAGATAAAACTTCATACCTTTTTTATAGACCTTATTGGTCAGGTGATTACAGACTGATGAAAGATGAAGTTAATTACTATTCTGACTATGTCGTAATCCATTCTCGAGGTAAATATATGATGCAAATATTTAAGATGGAAGATTTACATCATCCACTTGCTTTTGCATTTTTTGTTGTAAACTAAGGCTTTTCAAAAACTACAACAGACCAGTTGCCATTTTGTTCATATCTAGTCATTTTTAAATCCTCATACATTTTCTTTATCAAGAAATTTTTCACATAAGAAAAAATTAAATATGGTTGAGGATAATTTTTGTAGATATTTTTGTTTGATGCAATTGAATATATTTGAACATCACTCAACATCGAAACAGAGTTTAGAAATACTACTGCAAGTTTTCTTCCACTTTTTAAATTTTGATAAAATTCTTCTTCAACTTTTGACGTAAAATAAGGATTTGCATTTGACGTATAAACTGGTTGATATAGCTTTTTACCATTTAATACAGCTTGTTCATAAGTCGTATTTGGCGTTAAGTAATAAAAGAAATTACCTTTGTGGATTTCTCTAATTTCATATTCAGAATAGTCAAAATATTTTGAAAATCTTTCTCTTGGATAATATGTAAATAAAATAATGTCGTGGGGCTTTAGTTGAGAATGTTCTAGCAATTCTGCGACAAGCTTATTTGATTCAGGTTTATAAAAGTTTTGCTGAAAAGTTTTTGTGAAAAGAATTGAAATATTTAATAAAAATAAGACAACTATTAAGCCATATTTTAAATGACTTCTTTTAATATTCAATAAACCGTATAATGCTAAAAATATTAGTATTGGATAAGCTTCGGTATTATATTTAGTTAGAAAAACGAATTTTGAACTAAAAGACGCTAATATTAAGACAACAGTAGGTATTGTTGGAATTAGGAATAGGCTTTTTGCGTATTCATTTTCAATAAATAGCGAATTTATAAGACCAATTATGCAAATCGTTGCAGGAACAACACCAAGTAAGAAAAATCCCCAACCAATCGCACTAAAAAAGTTCGCTGGGGCATTTATTAGGTTTACAAGATAATTTGAATATATGTCAGTAAACATAAAGGCTAATTTTGATAGCGAAGAAACACCCCACCATTGAGAAAATGATATTGTGGTAAATATCTTTATAAAAACAGGCGTTAACAAAAGGAATAATACCCCAATTGAAAGGAAGATATTTCTTGTGTATTTTAAGTTTCGGTCTTTTAAATAATACGCAACAACAAACATATTTGTTAAAACGTAAATAAAACCTAATGTATGAGTTAGTAAAATCAATACATTAAATAGGATATAGAAAATTATATTTTTTTTGTCTTTGTCATCTTCTAGGAGTTTTATTGTATAAAGTAATGATAATGCTGATAACAAGAATATTAATGAATATGGTCTAACTTCATAAGAATAATAAATAACAAAAGCACTTATTGCGGTAAATAAAGCACATAAATAGCCTAAAATCTTATTCTTTTGATTACCTACAAAGAACATTACAAAGATACTTAAAAACCCGGTAATAAACGAACTTAATCTTAAAACCACATCACTATTACCTAATATAGCTGTATATATTTTTAGGCACACGTAATACAAAGGCATGTGACATTGAGAAAGAATACCTTTTATAAAAGGTAAAAACAGCGGTTGCTGAGAGATATACCAGCCTACATATTCATCATTCCATAAACCTTGTACATTATCATAAGGTAATATTCTAAAATACAACCCAAGTACTGTTATTATTAATATGGCTAAAATTGTAAAATTCATATTTTAATTATATAATATAAACAAAATTATGAAACTAATTATCCAAATACCTTGTTATAATGAAGAAAAGACACTACCTATCACAATAAACTCATTACCAAAAGCGATTGAGGGTATTGATGAAATTGAGGTGTTAATTATTAACGACGGTTCTACTGATAGCACAGTAAAAGTCGCAAAAGAACTTGGTATTAAGCATATTCATTCTTTAAATAAAAATTATGGACTTGCAAGGGCTTTTTCTGTTGGGCTAAATAAAGCAATAGAACTTGGTGCTGATATTATTGTTAATACTGATGCTGATAATCAGTATTGTGCAGAGGATATTTCAAAACTTATAAAACCAATTCTTGAAAACAGAGCAGATATGGTTATTGGCGAACGTCCTATTTCTAATATAAAACATTTTTCATTCGTGAAAAAATGTTTGCAGAAACTTGGTTCAAAAGTTATGAGCATAATTAGTGGGGTGCAAATAAATGATGCTCCTAGCGGATTTAGAGCTTTTTCTAGGAGAACAGCTTTAAATATCAATGTATTTGATAATTACACATACACTCTTGAAACAATTATTCAAGCAAACGCAAAAGGTCTTGTAATAGAAAATGTTCCAATAAGAGTTAATAAAGAAGAACGTCCATCAAGACTTATTTCAAACATTTTCGTATACATATTGCGTTCAATTTTAACAATGATAAGAATGTTTGTTGTTTATAGACCATTCAGATTTTTTGCAATAATTTCAGGTATCTTTTTAATCTTAGGATTACTGCTTGGCGGAAGATTTTTATATTATTACGCAATTGGAGAAGGTTCTGGTCATGTACAATCTTTAATCCTAGCCTCAATTTTAATCATTACTGGCGTACAAACTTCAGTAATTGCAATAGCCTCAGACTTACTTTCTATAAATAGAAAGCTTTTAGAAGATATTCAAATGAGATTAAAAAATAAATAATTAAGCGATTGAAGCTAATTTTTTATCGTTATCAACAACATTTTGAGGTAAACCTACGTGGTGAATACGAGGAATAATGTAATCTTCATTAAATTCAATAGGTTCGTCCATGTTGTCATCAGTATCGTTGCATACAAAGATTAATTTTCCGTCTGGAGCAAGTTTAGCACCGATAACTGTAATTTCGTGACCGCCTAAAACTTTGTTTTCTTCATCCATTTCTGTATAACCGATGATAACATTTTCACCTTGAGCTAAAGATTTTAATAAACTTCTTTTAACAGTATTAGCATCTGTTGTATGACCAACTAAAACTGCAGCTTGGCTACCGTCTTTATTTTCAACAGTTTTTACATCTTGGAAAGTAACTGAAGTTTTTGCTTTGTCACCGATAACTGATTCGGTAAATGTTTTTTCAATTTCAACTAAACCTCTATCATCAGGACTGAAAGAACCAATTCTTCTATCTGTTAAAGCGTTATAAGTTTGTTGAGAACCAATGTTCATAAATGTTGATTGCATTAAAACATCAACTACAGAACGTTCGCCGGCATCTTTATAAGAGTTTTGAATTTGAGCTCTGATAATTGCATTTTTGTCAGGAGCAACCGTAACTACAGCTTTATCTTCACCTTTCATTTGATAAGGAATTTTAAAGTTGTCTAATAACCATATTGAATCTTGTTTGTTTTCACATAAGCTGTTTAAAGAGATTTCTTTTGTTGCAGACATCTTTTCAGAGCTAAAACCTTCAGCTAATCTTGCAAATTCAGCTGGCATTTGACTTGCTAAATTGTATTCGATAGAAGCTGCAACGCAACAACCTGAATTTTTAACATTTTGTTCTGATTTAACTGCATTAAAATCTTTGTTTTCATCTTGTGATTGATAATCAGCTACTGCATCTTGCAAATGAGCTGGAATATCACCGAATTTTTGAGTGATTTTAAATGGATTAGCTAATGTTTTAACTGTTTCATTTAATACAACTTTTGCATCAAGACCTTTTGCTCTAGGGTTGGTAATAATATTGTGCAAATTGTCTAATGTTGAAGTTTTATCATTTGAATTATTGTTTAATAAAATACCTGTTTTTAATAATAAATTAGCAGCTTGTCTACCGTCTTTATCAAGATTAGCTACTAAGTCAGAATATTTTGCTATATCAGCTTTTGAATTTAATTGAGTTTGAATTGTTGCATTGTGTTGTAATGCTTGATAAGTTGGAGTTTGGATAGGGTTTTGTGCATAGTTTTGAACATTTGCAGATTTAGAAGCGTTTCCAAAAGAAACTCTTGAAGATGCAATATTCAAATTGTTTAATTTAAAGAAATTAGCTTGCACTATTATTACCTACCTTATGTTTATATAAAAAATATTTTTATAGAAAAATTGCCTTTTTTGAGCTAAAATTATTAACAATGGTAACAAATTCGATACAAAATAAAATAAAACCAATGACTCGTGAGCAAATAATTATTGCAATCGATAGACTTACTCGATTTAAGCCTACTGTTGATAAGTATTTGAGAGTTTTTAAAGAAACCATTTTAAACAACCTTATTACCCCAAGTTTTAAGAAAAAAGATTTGGACGAAATGGATTTTTCAAAAATTTCTGAACTTGCTACAGAAATTATTAATTTTTCGCTAAAAGAATTGAAAGTTTTTGAAAAAGACGATTTAGCTTTAAATAAAAAATTAAAAGATTATGAAAATGATGTTTTTGTAAATTCAAAAGAAACACAAGAACTTTTAAATAATAATATTAGCTATAAATCAGCCATAAAGCTATTTACAGAAGATGATTTAAAGGTTAAAAACTTATTATGGCTTTCAAAGCTTGAGTCAGAAGAAAATTCAGCAGAATTACGAAAACAATACTCAACGCATTTTCCTTTGCAAAAAATTATCATTGCAGAGGGAATAACAGAAGAAATTTTACTTCCTGTTTTTGCAAAAATTCTTGGCGTTGATTTCGATAAATATGGATTTCATATAATTTCAGCAGGTGGCAAAAATCAAGTTGTAAAAGCCTTTTACCAGTATGCAGAAATTTTAAGATTACCAATTTTTGTATTACTAGATAATGATGCGAAAGAAAATCTTGAACAAATCAAGCCAAAAATTAGACCAATAGATAAAATTCACCTAGTTCAATCAGGGGAATTTGAAGATTTACTTCCTCAAAATCTTATTTTAAGAACTCTGAATAATCACTTAAAAAACCTATCCTTTGTTGAGGTATCAGATTTTGATAGCGAACTATCAACAGTAAAAAATTTAGAAGAAATCTATAAAGAAAAAGGCTTAGAAGATTTTAAAAAATCAGACTTCGCACATCTTATAAGTGAAAATGTAAAAACAAAAGACGACTTATCGGCTGAAATTCTAAACATAATAGAAGAGTTAAAAGCCTAATCTCTTAAATACGTACCCTCTCTAACTTGACGCATATAATACTTAACCCCACTTGTAAGCATCAAATCAGGTTCTGTCATACAAAAGGAATCAAATAGAACCATTGCTTTTTGTTTGTTTCCAGCTTCAAGATACATAAAGCCTAACAAAACTTTATCGAGTACATTTTTACTTCTTGAATAAAATTGAATTTTGCTAGATAATGCCCCCATCTGTTTATATGCTTTTGCAAGATTTTTATAGTATTCAATATTTAGTGGATAAAGAGTTCTTGCACTTTCGTAACATTGTGCGGCATATCTACTAAATTCTAATCGGTAATAAACATTTCCAAGATTATTGAAATAAACCGCAGTAGCTTGTGTATTTGGATTTAAATCAATCGCCATTTTAAATTCTTTTACGGCAGCATAATAATTACCTTGTTCAAAATAAACAAGCCCATAATTGTTGTGTATAAAAGCGTTTTTCTGAGAATCAATAACCTCAACATCAGGTTTTGAGTATCCAACAGCAAAAACACATACAAATAAAAGTAAAAATACTTTTATAGCTTTTATCATAATATTTCAAGTTCCATATTTTCATAAGCAAAGTATGCTTTGTCAGCCATATTACCATAGAAAGATGCTAAACTATCAAGTTTTTCATCAGTATAGCTTGGGTCATAATGGAAAAATACTAACTTGCTTGCATTTGCGTAATTTTGACATTCTAAAGCCATATCGAAAGTAGAATGACCATAACCTTGTTTTGGGTGATATGGATTTAGATAATCTTCTGTTGTATATTGTGCATCGTGGATTAAAACATCACAATTTCTAGCGAATTTAGTTAATCTCTTATCTCCACCAAAATAAGTTTCTTTATCAGATGCATAAACAAGCGAACGACCTCTATATGTTATTTTATAAATCATAACCCCGTCTTGAGGGTGTGCAGTTGATTTATAACAAGTAATTAATACATCGTCTTCATGTAATTGAATATCATCAGGTTTTTCCACTCTGATAACAATAGGATCAGTTCCATGTCTTAAAATAATTGCCGTATTGGAAGTAATATTTGAAATATTTAAGTTTGCTGCAATATCACCTAAGTCAACTGGGAACGACTTTGTAAACAAGATTTCAGCCAAACCATCTGCCAATTCGTCGCTATAATTTGAAGCTCCAAAAACATTGATTTTTGATGAAGCTAAGTGAGCTGGAGTAAAGAACGTAAAGCCTTGAATATGATCAAGGTGAATATGGCTTAGTAAAAGAGTTGCTTCAATAGGTTTTCTTGTGTTTTCGTCATTCCCTGATACAAGATATTTTTGCATTAACTCATTACCTAATTCAATAAGCCCAGTCCCAGCATCTAAAATAATTAAATGACCATTAACATTAACTTCGACACAAGCTGTGTTTCCGCCAAATTTCATAAAATCTTTATTCGCTCTAGGGTGAGAACCTCTTACACCTCTAAACTTTACTCTAAACTCATTTGCCATAATGATTTATAACCTTTCTATTTCATAGGTATGCGTTCTGTCTTTCGATTCTCCGTAATATAGTTTTGAAGAGAATACCATTAATTTTGCTTTCTTTTGCAAGTTTTTCAAATTTGTTTCTTTAAATGTTATATCAAATACAACTTTTTTCTTTTGATTAGTAACATTTATCATTCTGAAAGCATTTGGATATGATACTAAAGCTGGTGTTGATACAAACAACATATTATCTTTTTGAACAATTTTTGTTGTGTGATAATGACCAGTAAAAATACCCATAGGATTTTTATATTTCCCTAATATTGCTAACAATTCATCACTATTTAAAAGCTTATGATTTGGACTTTCAAATGGTTCTATTACGGGAACATGTGTAAAAATAAGAATAGTTGAATCTTTTGCGGATTTTAACTGTTTATCCAACCATTTTAATTGAGCTTCATCAATATAGCCATTTGCTGTAATTCTATCATCAATAATAGAATCAAGCACTATAACTTTATACCCAGCTTTTGGAGTAAAAGAATAATACATTTTATTGAATTTAAAGTTTTTATTATTTTCTTTTAAAATGCTATTATACAACTCTTTTGTCAAATATCCACCTACGCAAGTATCATGATTTCCAAGAGTTGCATACCAAGGATATTTTAAAGTGTTAGCTTCTTTTACGAAACTTCTTAATTCTTTTTCATAAGGCGTATTTATTTGATCACCAGTAAACATAACAAAATCAACATTTGGAGTAGCATTGATTTGGCTAAGTACATCATTTAAGATTTCTGGTGATTCTTTTGTCAAACGATACAAATTATTTGTACCATTTGATGCATAATGCACATCACTAACATGAGCAAAAGTAAGACCAGCTGAAGATGCAGCATTAGTAACTTGTATACCCCATGTAGTAATAACTACAAACAAGAAAACAAGGATAATATTACTTAACTTATCAAAAAATCCGCTTTGTTTTTTTCTTCTCATAATTATTAATCTCTATCACAATGTTTTCAAACATTATAAAACAAATATAATAATCTTGCACAAATATTTCAATAAGTTAAAATTAATTGTTTGCAATTTCTTCAATCAAGCTATGAGCTTGGTTTGGAACATGTGCTCCGCAAGAATTCCATAATAAAACATTTAGTTGAACACTTTTATCAATACCAGCAAATTCATAATGACAAGTACCTTGAATCATATTTTGAGTACCATCAGAATATGGAGTAAAGAATTTACAGCATTGACAAATGTTTAGGGTAAAATTGTAATCTCTTAATTTGTCTACTAATTCTTTAATTGCTTCATTCATTCTTAAATGTTTAGAAGTTGTAAATTTTTTGTTTTTATATCTGAATACGACTTTAGACATATCGTTTTCAACGATTAATTCTAACTTGCAAGGCAATTTTCTCTTTTTAAGAGTTGCCTCAACATTAACAACATATTTTTGTTTGTCAGATTTTTTACTCATAATCAATTTAGCTATAAAGCTAATGATAGGAAAACTTAAAATAATCTTACCCAAAGCATATAATGGGTACATACATAGATATAAATAATCTTTGCCTCTTAAATCCGCTCTAACAAGGCTTAAGAAGAACCCTGCAATCAAACATAAGCAAGTTACTAGTACTACCTCAGAAGATACAAAGAAGTAATATTTAAGTGAAAATGCAATTATAAAAGAATAACCTAATATCAATAGCAAACAGTTTGGATTTAATAAAGAATAAACAAATTCAATATATGAAAAATTCAAAGTTCTTGTTGTTGAAAAACAATTTTTAAATAATTTCAATCTAGCGAAAAGAGTTGGTCTTTCTAACTCAATGTCAGAAGATGTTGAATAACATCTAATATTAGGATTAAAATAGCATTGTTTTTTAATTTTTGATAATAATAAGCTATATTTTAATTCAGCCTCTACATTTTTAAAATCAATACTACCAATTGCATCAACTAATTCTTTTTTGATAACTAAGATTTTTGAATTAATAGCATTTGCAAGTCCTAACATACTTCTCGAATTGTGCAAGAAGTTGTCCATGTAAATTGAATAAACTCTTTTAATTTTATTAACAAGGTTTTGTCTATGATTTTGATATACTACAGAGCCTGTAATAACGTCATTTTTAGACAATGCATAGTTTATAGAAGTTAAGAAATCTGTATTAATATATTTGTCAACATCTAAAAATACATACGCATCAATATTATCGTTAGTAATTAATTTTTCCAATAAAATTGAGTAAGATGCATCTTTACCAATTAATCCACCTTCATTCAATTCCAAAACATTTACAGAAGATTTTAAAGATACAAAATCTTGAGAACCATCTGTACAATTGTCAAGAATAACATAAGTTTGGAAGTTATTTATTGCATAATCTTGACGTCTTAATTGGTTTAAAATCTTTTCTAAATCTTTAAGTTGATTGTGTGCATAAATAACAACACAAAGCTGTTTTTTCTCAATATTATAAGCCAATACATCATCAATTTTTGACTTTTTTGTGTTCAAATTGCGAACAGATAAAATTAAAAAATAGACTGAAAATACTGCTATATATATATATAAGGCGTTTATTAATAATTCCATTTTACTTACCTACAAAAACATTGTACGTAAAAGATAAGAAAATTACCATATTTATTTTCAATAATGTAATATTAATAAATATTTTGTTTAAAAATTTTTCATTTCATGCAATATTGTTATTAGGGAAAAGGAGATATTATGCAAGAATTTGTATTTTATGATGGAAAATTTATTGAAAAAGAAAAAGCTAGTTTACCAATTATGACACACGCATTTTTATATGGTACAGGTGTTTTTGAAGGTATTAGAGCTTACTACAACAAGGAAGAAGACCAATTATACGCTTTCAGAGTAAAAGAACATTTTGAAAGACTTATGAGAAGTGCACATGTTATGTACATGGAAAATCCATTTACTCTTGAAGAATATTGCGAAAACCTAAAAGAACTTTTAAAGAAAAACAATTATAGACAAGACGTTTACATTAGACCAAACTTGTTTAAAGCTGCAGAAAAAATTGGTCCAGGCTTATTGAATAACAAGGATTCATACTTGTTATTTACATTACCAATGGGCGATTATATTGATACTGCAAAAGGTTTAAAAGTTTGTGTATCTAATTGGAGAAGAAATTCAGATAACGCAATTCCACCTAGAGCAAAAGTTTCAGGTGCTTATGCGAATACTGCATTAATTAAATCAGATGCTCAATTATCAGGCTTTGACGATGCAATCGTACTTGATGAAAACGGAAGAGTTACAGAAGGTTCTGCTATGAACTTGTTCTTGGTTCAAAACGGAAAACTTGTTACTTCTAGAACAACTGATAATATCTTAATTGGTGTTACTCGTAATACAGTTATGCAAATTGCAAAAGATTCTGGTATTGAAGTTGAAGAAAGAGAAGTTTCAAGAACTGAATTGTACACATCAGATGAAGCCTTCTATTGTGGAACAGGTGCTCAAATCAGCCCTATCGTATCTATTGACCATAGAAAACTTGGTACAGGCGAAGTTGGACCTATCGCAACTAAACTTCAAAAACTATATTTTGATACAGTAAAAGGTAAAGTCGACAAATACAAAGAATGGTGCATGCCAATTTATGATTAATTTTTTAGGACTATGCGTTCAAAATTTAATTACATCTATTAAATACTTGTTTTCTAGACAAGTACGACTTTCGTCAATAATTTCACAAGCAGCAGCAATAAGCTATGATTCATTAACAATAGCGTTAACAATCACTTTTATTGCTGCTGTTGTTATAACTATTCAGGTTGCAAAACAATTTTTAATGTCAGGGGCGGATACCTATATTGGTGGAACAATTACCGTTGTTATGATTAGAGAAATTGCCCCAGGTTTTGTTGCACTAGCAATTGGTGCAAGAGCTGGTACTGCGATTAGTGCCGAAATTGCTAATATGCAAGTTACAGAGCAAGTTGACGCAATAAAAACCTTGAAAGTTGACCCTGTTGGTTATTATTTTACTCCTAGACTTATTTCTGCTGCAATTACCGTTCCTATGGTAGTTTTGATTGCAGAATTGATTGGTATTTTAGGTGGGCTAATTGTGTCTTACTATACAATTGGTTTGCATCCTTATAGATACCTTAACTCTGTTTGGCTATGGCTTGAAATGAAAGATGTTTATATCAGTTTATTTAAAGCTTTTGTCTTTGGTATTTTGATTGCACTTGTTTGTGCTACACAAGGTTATTTAACAAAAGGTGGAGCAAAAGAAGTTGGTATTTCTACAACACAAGCTGCAATAAAATCGACCATCTATATGCTGATGGCCGACTTTATCATAAATTTAGTTTTCTACGTATTTTAATTAAGCATCTTCGTCTTGTAAGTATTTATAATCTAATAAGCTACCAGTTGAAGTAGAACTTGTTTCGTAGAATGTTGACATGTTAGATAACATTTTTTCTAACTCTTCTTTGCGTTGTTTTTCTTTTTCTGAACGGTTGCTAAAATCTTGAATTTCTGCCTCAGTTACTTTGCCATCCTTGTTTGTATCGATTTCATCAAAGTATTGAGTTACTGTATTTAATAATGAAGAGCTCATACCTGTTGATGTACCAAGTGTGCAAAGTTGTTCTTTTGTCATACCTGTTGTAGATAATGAATTAGTAAAGTTTTGCAATTCTTGTGCACTAATTACCCCATCACCATCTTTATCAAACTGTGAAAAGTTTGTTGTTAAATATGATTTAAAACTTGTTCCTAAAGAATTACTTGTTAAAGCTGTAGAAGCTGTTGTACTGTTTAAATTTGCAAGAGTAACACCGTCTTTGAATGTATTTGCCAATACAGAATATGTGTTGTTAATACCTGAAGAAACTCCTGTAAATAATGATGCACCATTTAATCTTGCCATATTTTTATCTCCTGTATAATACCTTCTTGACTATATATTAATAATATTTTTCTCAAAATCAACCATATATATAGATTATTTTTTTTAGAAATATTAGAAAATTTTCTAATGAAAAATAAGTTAAATAACCTAAAATCATATTATGGAACTTTATATAACCAATAATTGTATTAATTGCGGAGCATGCAACCAAATTTATAATGAAGTCTTTGATATGACTAAATACGGTGCTGTCCCTAATAATGAAAAAATTAAAAATGAAGATAAATGTTATGATGCTATCTTTTTCTGCCCCGTTGGTGCAATACACCTAAAATAAACTATCTAATTCTACCCTCAAAATCTTCAATGCCATATTTTTTAGCAATAAAGGATAAAATTTCTATATTAATAATGTCGTGCAAGAATGCGATAGTAACCGCATTAGTTCTATCTTTTGCATGAACTTTTTGAAAAATTATTTCAAGAGTTTTCTTTACGGCCCCAATACTTACAGAAAGTATTTGAGCAATTTCTTTGTTTTTAAAACCTAAACTAGCTAGAGATAAATATTCAATCTCTCTGTCAGTTAATACACATTTACTAAACTCTGAAATAGGTTCTTTTAATATATTTGTTCCAGCCATATAACTATCATATAATTTACTTTTAACGCAAGTACTAGGTAAAAGACTAGTATCATCTTTATAAAACAAAAAACAATTCTTTCGGCTAGGTCAAAATTTATCCTTAAAAATTTAGACTAAGCTTGTTATTACTAGGATAGCAAATAAATAAGGAAAGATTATATTTTAATTGTTATTCCTTAAAGATTTTGTCACAAAGCTTAATATAGACTTGTTTTCGACACTAATAAACTTAACAAACTTTAACTATTTTACTATTAAAAGCTTAATTTTTAGAAATAATCTATAAAGTATATGTCATGCTCATGCGGAATTAAAGAAAATTTTGTCCAATATATACAAAATAACATGCGTATCCATACGTTTTTCTCAAAAACATGATTTGGTTGCTATAATTTGTCATGCCTTTCATGTCAACTGGTAACCTCTATTAATAATGACACAAATATTGCAAAAATTAATAACTAAATCTTAGTAAATCTTGGTTCCAAGATATTAAAAATTTTATAGTGCCATCTATAAGATAAACTCCTTTAATAATAATCGAGTTAAAATTAGTTATAGGAGTAAAATCGTCTCCAGGAATAGGTTTTATAATTTGAGTATATCTTTGAGGAACTTCTGTAGCATTTTTTGTTTTACTTCCTCCTGTAAATAACCATCTGCCGTCAGATATCTTTGAAATTCCCGCATTTACGGGTGAATATTTAAGTTGAGTTCTTTTTCTAATAAAAGTAAGAAAGTCTGAAAATACTTCTTTACATTTTTCTTGGTATTTTTCACCATAACCTTTATCGCAAACATAAAGGTCAACTTGCCCCTCGTCTTTTAAAATTTTAAAATCACGTTTTTCAAGTTTTTTCTTATTTACGAATCTTTCTTTATCAATAACTGCAGGGTTATTTTCAGGATTAGTTATAATATCAACATTCACAAGAGATTTTAAATTATCTTTTTGTACAGTTACAGGCAATTCTTCAAATTGTTTTGTAATTGTGTTAAATACGACGTCATTTTTGCAACGTGATTTTTCAGAAATAATAACCCTGTTATCTGAATCTAAATAAACATCAGGGTTAAAATATGCACATTTAGTTTTTTCAAGTTTTATAAATTTATTTTTTATTGGATTATATAATTCAGGGTAATATTGAACATCATATTTAGCATTCTTTTTATCCTCACCACCAATAATTAGAACTGTCCCATCGTTCAATGTTGCTTGAATGTGATTAAATCTTGGATAATTTAAATTTGGACCTTTTTTAACTTCATAGAAACCATTTTTGTAAGCAATGAACGTAGGTATTTCTATAATTGCGTGAATAATAAGAACAGCAAAAAACAAAAGTACAGGCAGAATAACAACTAAGCAAGATGGCGTTTGCCATACTGTTTTTAGGTTATTTGTTTTCTTTGTTTTTAGATAGTAATCTGTTAATTTGTTCTCATCATTTTCCATTTTTAAATAATCTTTCATTTTTCATAAGTATTTGTGTATGTTTATGAGGTATATCAACTCCCATTTTTTCGCTTGAACTTCCACCTGTAATTAGATATTTATCTTCACCAATTTTAGATATTGCCGAATTTAAGATTGAATGTTCAAACATTGCTGCTAATGGATAGTTTTCTGTATATCTTCCGTACATTCTATTTTCAAACGGTAATTGACAAGATTCTTGAAGAGCAAAGCCACTACCTTTATCACACATAACAATATTACTTTGTATGCGTTCTCCTGTGCGAGGAGATGTAAAAAATATTGGTACTGCTCTAAGTTTATCAGCATCTATATGGTACATAACCATTTTAGAAAAATCATTTATTTTTTCAAAATCTCTTTTATTTTTCTTCAATGTATTAATATCAAAGTAAGTAGATTTTTTGTTTGAGAATTTCGAATTTGTGCTTATTCTTGTATCCTCGATAGGTTTATCCTCAACGATTTCGAAGTCCTTTGTTTCAGGATTAAACGCAAAGACATTTTTGCAGGTATCTTCAGAAATTATCACTCTGCCTTTTGTATCCTTAAATATTTTAGGACTATGGTATGAACATTCTGTCTTTTTAAGCTTAACGAACTTGTTTTTTTTAGCGATATATAATTCAGGCTGACGTTGAACCTTTTCCCCCACACCGCCAATAACCAAAACATTACCATCATCAAGTGTAACTTGAGAGTGGTTATATCTTGCATAATGCATGTTTGGACCGTTCTTTATTGTAATTATTTCATTTCTTGTCATGATATAACTTAAGATAAAGTGTGTTTCTTCATTTAATTTATATAGAAATGCAATTAATATTACAAAAAAGATAATAATGCTTAAGCAACCTTTAAATAGACAGCCCTTTTTCTTCTTATTAGTCTTATCTATATTTTGTTCATTAGTTTTTCTTTTATCAAAAAAGTTTTTTATTCTTTTTATTAAACAAATTATTTTTATTCTATCCATGTTCAACTTTCTATTTTTTATTCTTTACAACTAAAATTTGAGTATGTTTACAGTGTTTATTAAGCATATTATTGTTAAGATAGCCAGTAAAAAGCCATTTATTATCTTGAAATTTTGAAAATTCTGAGTATGATGGCGGAAATTTAAAAATAGGACCATCTGTTATTTTTCCAGTTTCTATATCATATATAAATGTCCGTGTACAACTTTTATTTGCACTACCTTCTTTAAGACAGAAAACTAATATTTTCGTATTTGAAATCTGCAAATAATTCAATCTATCAAGCTCTTTCTTAAAATAATAGTTTGAATATTCTTGTAATTTTGAAAGCATTTGCTTATTTTTATCTATTAAACTTTTATCTGCCTCTATAATAATATTTTTATCATTTTTAAAAATATACGTTGTCGAAGGACAAACTATTACAATATCACCATTGTTAGTTTTATAACTTAAAATATAATCTCCATATCTAATCAATTTAAGGTTTTCCAGTAATATAACTTTTGATTCTTTCGGAATATGCAAAAACAACCTATAATCTTCATTGTTTCCAAAAGTTAAAAATTTATCATCGTTGAGTTTTAACATATACGGTGCATTATAAACATAATTCTTGTCGAAATTATATTTTGTCAAAGTTTCAAATTTTTTATTTTTTTTGTTAAAAACCAAATTTATATCATAATTCTTATGATCTTTAATCAATATATTATCTTTAGAATCTTTTATAACATAAGGTTCTATTAAATTTTGATTTAAATCCGCTAACGGTATAAATTTATTTTTTTTAGTATCGTATAATTCTGGAGTATATACTACAGCATTGTTAAAATTTTTATGTTTAAAAAAATAAATCAAATTAGTTGTCCAGCATAAAGGAGAAATCGGAGAGCATCTTCTTCTTGTTATCCCATCTCCTCCAACAATTAAGATATATCTATTGTCAAAAATTTCACTCTGAGCATGTGAACTATGTCTGTAATAATTTAAATCTGGACCTTGAATAATACAAATATCCTTACCTTTGCATGCCTTATAATTATTCCAAGACATATTTAAAGATGCATAGGTTTTTGAAACAACCATATAGCATAGCACTAGAACTAAAAATCGTCTTAAAAATAACCATATTTGTTCAGGTTTTAAAATTCTTGTATCTGAATAAAATTCATCAGGAGTGTACTCAATATCTTTTCCCCATAAAAATTTAAAAATCTTTATTATAAATTCCCATATCTGTTTCAATATACCCAAAGCTACTCCTTTTTAGCAAATGTAATGTTTTTCAATTATACAAATATTTTCCTCTTTTTACAACGCTATATTAAGAGTTATAACTAAATTTTTAACCCAAATATATCAGACTGAATTGTTTTTCGTTAGTAGGATGTCTTTCATGTCATCCTGAAGCGAGCTTGGTGAATTACAAATTGGTTTAGTATATTCAGGATCTGACCAATGGGGAATGGATAAATTCCACGTTGTATTTATTTTGGTTTGCCACGTCACTACGTTTTTCCGCCTGTGCAATCAAAGATTGCTACGCTTCGCAACGGCGGTTTCGTCGTGTTGCTCTGCATGTCTTTGCCGTTGCAAAGCCAACACCAGCAACACCGGCTCACGCAATTCCTCGCAAAGACATGCTTTGTTCCCTCTCCCACTTGTGGGAGAGGGTTAGTGTGAGGGCAAAAAGAAAACCCCTCAAATTTCTTTGAAGGGTGTTTTTAAATTTTTAAGATTTTAATCAATGTAGGTTG
>DBIX01000018.1:26952-27364 GCA_002297005.1 Cyanobacteria bacterium UBA791
ACTTTTTACGATTTATCTTTTTTGTTTTGTTTTAGTTTTCTTTCTTTCAGTTATCTATTATGCTAAACCGAATGTTGAGATGCAGTTTTGTGCTTCATTGCTTTCTGCTTTTTTAACTGATTGATATTCGTTTTGTAATAATTCTAATTGTGATTCGTTGTTATCTATTTCTAATGAAATTTCTGAATCTTTTGCATTTAATTCTGCTAATTGGCTTGCGTTTGCTGCTGTGAATATATCGTTCATTGCTTGTGCTGCCATTGTTGCTGGTGTGATTTGTGCTAATGAGAATACGCTTCCAGATGTTAATTGTTGACCAGCCATTAAGCCTGTGAATTGTTGTGTTGAATTTGCCATTTGGTTTGCAGCGTTAATTCTTGTTGCAAAAATGTTTACTTGGTTTTGTGCTGCT
>DBIX01000078.1 GCA_002297005.1 Cyanobacteria bacterium UBA791
GCAACATTCCTTTTTGTTACAAGATTAAGCAATAAAAAAAGTCTTTATTGTTGAATATACTTCTTATTCACCAATTCATCAGGTAAAAATTGTTGTTTATAATCAGGATTACTATGAGTATAAACATAGCCCTCGCCAAAGCCATATTTAGATGCATCTTTATAGTGAGCATCTCTCAAGTGCATTGGTGGTGGATAATCTTTACCGCTATTTATATCACCTAAAGCCTCATCAATAGCCATTATTGTTTGGTTTGATTTTTTAGATTTTGCAACATAAATAACAGCCTCAGCAAGTGGTATTCGAGCCTCTGGCATACCCAACAGTTCAACTGCTTGGTAAGCACTAACAGCAAGTGAAAGAGCCATAGGATTTGCAAGCCCAACATCTTCAGCTGCACAAACTATTAATCTTCTTGCAATAAATCGTGGATCTTCGCCTGATGCTATCATTTTGGCCAAATAATAAATGGCTGCATTTGCATCAGACCCTCTCAAACTTTTTTGAAAAGCCGATGCACAGTCATAGTGTTCTTGTTGAGAATAACGAGTCTTACGAGATTGAGCCAATCTTTCCAAATTATCAAGTTCAATGATTCTTTTATTATCTACGAATTTACTTGAAAAATACGCATTTTCCACCAAATTTAAAGCAAATCGAGCATCACCTCTAGATAAATTTACTATAAAATCTAAAACTTCATCAGAAAATTCGACATCATCATAAGTTTCTGCCAAATAGTTAAACCCTCTTTTTACGACTTTTTTAATCGAGTCATCATCAAGGTTTTCCAATCTAATAACTTGTACTCTTGACAAAAGTGCTGGAATAACTTGAAAAGACGGATTTTCTGTAGTTGAACCTATCAAAAACAAGGTTCCATTTTCCAAATGTGGTAAAAGTGCATCTTGTTGAGTTTTTGAGTATCTATGAATTTCATCAACAAACAGAATTGTTTTTTGCCCATCACGTAAAGCCTCTTTTGCTTTATCAACGGCATCTTTAATATCTTTAACACCTGAAGTTACTGCGGAAATTTCAATAAATTGAGCATTCACAGTTTTTGCAATAATTCTAGATAAGGTTGTTTTACCGCAACCTGATGGTCCCCAAAAAATAAAAGAAAACAATCTTTTTGACTTAATCAAATTATATAAAGGGCTATTTTCAGCCACAACATTATACTGCCCTAAATAATCTTCCAAAGATTTTGGTCTTAAAATTTCAGCCAAAGGAATTTGTTTATTTTTATTTTCAAGTTCTGTAAATAAATTATTCATAGTATAATTTTAACATCAATATAAAAGGTGTCGAATGAAAAAATATTTTATAATTATATTTATATGCTTGATATGTGTGCTTTGTGGGTTTATACTTTTGCAACCAAAACAAGAAGATAAAAAAGTTGTTACGTTTTGGACTTTGCAAATGAACGACTTTGCACCATATATGAACGAAGTTATATCAAATTTTGAAAAAGAAAATCCTGATATAAAAATTAATTGGATTGACGTACCATTCTCAGAGGGTGAAAAAAGAACTCTAGCGGCTGTATTATCAGATTCTCCAGCTGATTTAATAAACTTAAACCCTGATTTTTCAGCAATTTTAACAGAAAAAGGAGTGCTTGAAGAAATTTCAGAAGACGACACAGAACAATACAAACAATCAATTTTAAATGCATTAAAATTCAACGGCAAATTATACGCTTTACCTTGGTATGCAACCTCTGCAATCACCATTTACAACAAGGATTTGCTTAACTCTATCGGAGCTAAAACTCCAACGCATTACGAGGATTTACTTGCAATTTCACAAAAAATAAAAAAAGAAAAAAATATTTACGCATTTATGCCAACAATTACCGAAAATGACACAATGTACAAGATTTTGAACAAGTACGGAGTAAATTCAGCTGAAAAAATTAATTCCGAAGAATCAGAAGAAATATTTAATTTTTACAAGAATCTATACAAAAATGACTTAATACCAAAAGAATCAATAACACAGACACAAAGAGAAGCTCTTGAAAAATATATGAGTGAAAATATTATCTTTTTCATGTCTGGTGCAAACTTCTTAAACATGATTAAAGAAAATGCTCCATCTGTATACAAAAAGACTGACGTTGCACCTCAAATTAAAGGTAAACTTGGTCAAAACGATTTTTCTTGTATGAATTTAGTTATACCAACAAGAGCAAAATACAAAAACGAAGCCTTGAAATTTGCACTATATCTAACAAACGCAGAAAATAGCTTAAAATTAGGCAAGTTGGCAAATGTTTTAACTGCAAACAAAATATCTCTTGAAGATGAATTTTATAGAGTTTACGACGAAAATGATTTAATGAGCAAGGCTAGAGTTATTAGTGCAAAACAACTTGAACAAATTGAACCTCCAGTAAGACCGCAAAAAGGACAAAAAGAAATCAATTTGCTTATAAATACAGCCGTTCAACAGATTTTATTAGGTAAAATTCCAACGGCTGAAGCATTAAATAATTTAAGTAAAGAATGGGCTAAACTCCAATTAAAATAAAGAGTTGAGTAACATTTTGCAACAAAAAACTAAGACATGCTT
>DBIX01000027.1 GCA_002297005.1 Cyanobacteria bacterium UBA791
TATTAATATGTTGTTTTTGAACATCATCTAACATCTCTTGAATACTTTTTGAACGATCATTCGGACAAGGTTTTTTATTATGAAATTCTAACCAACAGTTTATATATTTAATTACTTCTTGAACTGTTGGAATATGATTATTGGTTTCATTTTCGTGTAATTTTAAATGTAATTTTTCACCACGTTTCATCCACGCAGGTTTATCTTCAATACTTGTTCCAATGTATGATGGCATCATTTTTTCAAATTCTTCTTGGAACTCTTTAAAAAATCTTTCAATAACTTTTGCTCTCGCATTATATGGTTTTGCAAATACTGAATGTATATTTAAGTTTGCATAAACACCATTGAAACCATCTTCATCAAAGTCGCAACTTTGAAAAAACTTACTCTTAAAAGCTCTACCATTATCTTGGTACACAACTTTAGGAATAACACCTAAATTTAAAATACTATTTCTTAAAGCACTTGCGATACATTGAGTATTTTCGGTCATCATAATTTCATAACCTACAAGAGCTGTTGATTTCCAATCTAAAAAGCCAACAAGAGTTGCTCTCGTTGGCTTACCTGTAAATGGATTAATAACTAGGAAATTAAGAACGTGACCGTCAGCAATAATTATGTCACCCACTTCTATTTTAGAAATATCTCTTTCTATATATGGTTCAACTTTATCGTGGTAGGCTTTCATTCCTTCTCTTTTTAAAACCCATTCAGCATAGTTATTTCTTCTAAAGTTTTCAGCATAACGTTTAAATGTTAAATCACAAGGTAGATTTTCGTATCCTTGTTTGCGAAGAATTTCCTTAGTTAATTTTATTGCTTTACCATAATTAAATTTATTTTGATGTAATAGAAATCTTAAAAGAATATGTTTCATTTCATCAGTTAAAATTGTATTGTATTCACCTTGTTTATTAAATTTATACTGAGGGATAAGGCACTCTGCATTTTCATATCTCTCATAACTTTTAACCCAACGATGAAGTGTGCCGATTGAGATTGTTCCAATAAATTTAAAAACTTTAGGGAGGTACATTCCAGAATTATACAAATCCAAAAACATTGAATCAGCTTCTTTTTTAGTTGAAAATCGTTTTCGATAATTAAGAAGTGCTTTTACAATATCTAATCTTGCAAGTGAAGTTAATCTTGCACTTTCGGATACAAAAGTCGTTGGTTGGTAATTTAGAGGTACGAGTGCTGTGGATTTGGTATTACCCTCACGAAGTTTTTCGTCTTGGATTATTCGGGGCGTCGGCGGAGTAACGTCCGACCGACACCTTACGGGTTCGCTCGCTTCGCTCGACTCCACCCTACCGAAAATCCGCTGAATCTCTGGTTCTAATGAGGAGTAAAGAATCTCGTAAGATGTTCCACCATTAACTTTAACTTCACGAGCAATGTATTTGCTTTCCGGTTTATTGATTTCTAATCTTAGAGAACGATTAGATTTTAATCCTTTTGCTTCAGCTACTTTATTTATATTTATATATTCATTTTCATTCATGGTAGTGACACATTACCTCTGAATTAAAAGAATTGGAACACCAATTCCGAGCTTTGTGTCGTTTCAGAATCAATTAGAAATTTTCATGCCATAGGAATTTTGAAAAAAATTTTTTCCTAATTTTTCGGCACTCTTTCGGAGCAAAATTTCAAAAGTCTCATTTCGGAAATAATCATTTTATCCGTGCAAAGATAAATAAACGCTAAAACGCAGGCTATATCTCCCTTTAAAACCTCTTGAAAACATTTCCGTTAGTGAGTACAAAATGGGACTTTTGGAGTATTTTGTGTAACGAATGGTATGGTTTTTCCGACCGTAAAAACGCCCTTGTATAGCCTCATTTCACAAAAATACCACACTTCCCGTGCAAACCAAACTACTCATTAAATTACACTAGCAGAATTTGTCACAAAAAAAGAGATGAATAAATCATCTCTCTATCTAAATGGTTGCGGGAGCTGGATTTGAACCAACGACCTTCGGGTTATGAGCCCGACGAGCTACCAGACTGCTCCATCCCGCGTTATCTATTCAGTTGTTTTGCGTTTTGGTAGCTCGCCTTGTCTTCTATCTGACTACGCAACCTGTCGGTTACTCGGCTACTCCATCACGCATTATTCATTCTTCGTACCTCTATTATGCTACGTAAAAATTAAAAATCAACCCTTTTTCTTTTTTAATCGTGATTTTTTGCAATGTTTGTAATATTTTCCCATTCTAAAATTTTTTGCAAAAAAAAAAGAGTCATTTGTTTTTGACCCTTTTGGAATTTTAAAAATTGTTCTAAATTCCTCGTAATGTGTAGTGTAGTGTAGTGTGTGTATGTGTTTTTAAAAAATCTTACCTCAAGCCCATTGGGTCTTGATAATTTGTCCTCGTATTTATATTAAGTATTTTTCTTCTCTGAAATTTCACAAATTTCTAAAAATATATATTTTTTGTTACATAAGTTTACAAAAGTCTATTTTTATCCTCGGTTTGTAGGATTATCATTTTTTCTCTATAAGCTATACTTAAAATAAGCATATAGTCTTTATTATTAAGTAAAAGGAGATGTTAATGAAAATATTAATTTCTAACGATGATGGTATTGCAGCAAACGGTATTCATGCTTTAGTAGAAGCCCTTAGCCCTAACCACGATGTTTATGTCGTTGCTCCAGACAGAGAACGTTCTGCCGCTGGTCATTCACTTACTCTTCATACTCCTCTTAGAGTTGATGAAGTTGAGCCAATTTACGGTGCAAAAAGAGCTTGGAACACATCAGGTACTCCTGGTGACTGTGTAAAAATAGCTGTTAACGCTATTCTTTCTCCTGAAGAAAAACCTGATTTAGTAATTTCTGGTATTAACCACGGTCCAAACTTAGGTACTGACATTTTATATTCAGGTACAGTAAGTTGTGCTCTTGAAGGTGCATTAATGAATATTCCTGCTATGGCTGTTTCTTTATGCAGTACTTCAACTGAGCTTGAAGCATTTAGACCTGCCGCTCATTTTGTGGCAGAATTATTACCACATTTAAAAGATTTTAATTTCCCACCAAAAGTAATCTTAAATATCAATTACCCTGGTGTTCATGGTGATGATATTGGTGGTATTGCAATTACTGAACTTGGTGCAAAAATGTTTACTGATGATTACGAAAAGAGAATTGACCCTCGTGGTAAAACTTATTACTGGATGGCTGGTGAGCTAACATCTGATCCAGCTGATGCAATGACAGATATTGCTGCTGTTCGTAACAACCGTATTTCAATCACACCTGTAACTTTTGAAATGACTAAGAAAAGTTTAATGGCTGAATTGAATAGTGTTCTTTGTAAACATGATGTTTGCGAATGGTTTAAATAATTAAAAATCTTTATAAGGAAGAGGCGAAGCCAAAGGCTTCGCCTCTTCCTTTTTTAATGTTCTACGATAAATCCGCCAACATCTTTTGTAACTTGGAGAGTGTTATTTAAAGCGTTTACCAGTTCACCTTTAGTATTTGCAGTATAAAATTTTCCACTCGTAACTGCAGAAACACATCTTAATTGATTTATATCCTCGTGATTATTAATATTAAACGCAATTACATCTACTGTAAAATCTTTTCTTCTAGCAAGATTTTTCATCACGTATTCGCAAGGGCTTTCGTCACAGTTTTCACCACCGTCTGAAAGTAGAATAATATGTTTTCTGCCAGAAAATCCGACAAAATCCTTTTCAACTGCTTTTTTAAGTGAATAAGTAATTGGTGTCATTCCACGAGCTTTTGTTTTATAAATAGCATCGGTAATATTTATTGCATTGTTTGAATAAATTGGTACAACGAGTTTTGATGCCCTACAACATTCGTAAGGTGAAAATCCTAATCTATATCCATAGACTCTTAGCCCAATTTCGGTATCAGGATTAACTGAATGGACAATGCTTTTTATTGTTTCTTGCATTAGTTCTATTTTTCGTTTATTTCCAATAAATTCATTCATACTATTGGAATAATCCATGATAAAGAGGATTTTTTCATTTTGGTTTAAATTATGAGGAGTGTATTTGTTGTAGTCATGCACGTTGTAACTATCATTTGCAAGTATCATTGTATTTGATATAAATAGACTCAAAATTATCAGGATAAAAATGTTTTTCATAATAATAATATTTACCCTCTTTATAAAAATTTTATATTACCGAAATGGCTAATATCTTTTATTTATGGTATAAAATAAGGTATTGGTTTTGGAGAATAAAATGACTAATTATTTTGAATATATAAACGAAGAAAGACTAAAAGATTTATTTATAAAGTTTGCAGAAGTTGATACTGGCTCTTGTGAAGATACAAAAAAGGGTATTGTTCCAAGTACGAAAAAACAGGTTGAATTTGCTAAAAAAGTTCTTGTTAAAGTTTTGAAGAAAATGGGTTTAAAAGACGTTAAACTTGATAAAACAGGTACTGTTACCGCGTATTTAAAAGGTAATATAAAATCAGATTTAACATTAGGTTTGATAGCACACATGGATACAAGCGAGCAAGCTCCGACAGGTCCTGTAAAACCTTTAATTCACAATTATACATCTGGTGATATTGTTTTGAAAGGTGAAACTGTAATTGAATCTACTGATTTAGAACCTTATAAAAATCAAACAATTATAACTTCTGATGGTACAACTCTTTTGGGTGC
Source organism: Cyanobacteria bacterium UBA791 (assembly GCA_002297005.1). Classification (GTDB taxonomy): domain Bacteria; phylum Cyanobacteriota; class Vampirovibrionia; order Gastranaerophilales; family Gastranaerophilaceae; genus UBA791. The sequence goes on from DBIX01000027.1 coordinate 4,681, forward strand.
TGATGATAAAGCTGGTATTGCAGAGATTTTAGAAGCGGTAAAAGTTTTGATGGAACATCCTGAAATTGAACGTCCAAATATAAAAATTGCGATTACTCCTGATGAAGAAATTGGTGAGGGTGTGACAAATTTTGATATTAAAAAATTTGGAGCAGATGCTGCATATACGGTGGATGGTTCTGAAGTTGATAACATTGAATCAGAAACTTTTAATGCGTTTAATCCTGAAATAACTATTGTTGGTGTACCTGTTCATTGTGGTTATGCTTATGGAAAAATGGTTAATGCGATTGAAGTTGCGACTGCAATTATGAACAAAATTCCAAAAAATGAACTTCCTGAATCTACTCGTGATAGAGAGGGTTATTATCATGTAGACTCAATAAATGGAAGTGTTAATGAAGTTACAATGAAAATGCTTGTAAGAGATTTTGATTTTGAGGGTGCAAAAGCAAGGATTGAATTTTTACGCAAAATAATTTCAGAAGTTGAAAATGATTACAAGGGTTGTAAGATAACTCTAAAAGAAAATGAAAAATATCATAATATGAAAGAAAAACTTATGGAATTACCTGAAGTTATTGAGTTTGCAAAAGAAGCAATAAGACGTTCAGGGTTAGAACCTAAAGAGCCAGTTGTAAGAGGTGGTACAGATGGTGCTATGCTTACCTTGAGAGGTTTATTAACTCCAAATTTAGGTACTGGTGGTGTTAATTTTCATTCAAAGAAAGAATTTGTTTCTTTAGAAATTATGAAAAAATCTTCAGAAAATGTAATAAATTTGATGAATGTTTGGGCTAAAAATACTGATGAGATAAGTAAAAAATTATGACTACAATAAAAGAAAGAATACAACAAAATATTTTTGTAAAAGCCTTTAAAAACCTTAGATGGTTTGAGTGGGTAATGTTTTTGATGATGGTGATTATCGGTGCAAATTATATGTTGACAGATACCACTCATCCTCATTGGTATTTGGTTATTAATTATATTTGCTCGATTATGGGTATTTCTTGCATTTTTCTTTGTGCACATGCTAGTTGGCCAAAATGGATTTTTGGAATGATTAATACTCTTTTGTATTCGGTTATTCTTTTCCATAACCATATTTACGGAACATTTGCATTAGAGCTGTTGTACTATTTTCCAGCAGGAATTGTAGGCTTAATCCTATGGACAAAGCATCTTGATTCAAAGGATAGTGAAAAATGCAAAACTCGTGTTATGAGTTGGAAATTGAGAGCATTAATGCTTTTTATCGTAGTTGTAAGTACATTATTGCTAAGACATTTTCTTGTAATGATTGGCGGAGAATCTCCATTACTAGATGCGTTGACTGTTTCTATCGGGATGATAGCGACTTTCTATGAAATCAAAAGATTTGCCGATCAGTATTTTTTATGGTTGATAACCGATGTGGTTGGTATTCTAATGTGGGTTCAACAAGCTGATACAATCATGGTTACTAAAAAAAGCATCTATTTGATTATGTCACTAATAGGGCTTTATAACTGGTATAAATTCCAAAAAGAAAGAAATAAAGAAAATTCTTAAACAAAAAATGAACATTTTAGAAATTTTTTCGTTATATAAAATGTAAAGAGGTAAAAATGGAAAATTCAGAAAACTTTGATAATATTTCAGATTTAATAAAAGAGGCAAAACCTTTATATTTTGAACGAAAAAGAAAAAGAATTCAATCAGGCGTAATTTTAGGTTTGTTTTTGTTAGTAATGCCTATTATTCCAATAAACACATATATTCAGCATGAAAACATTTTATCTCAAGAGTCTATTCTTGAGTACCAAGGCTTGCCTACTGATGAATACGGTTTATTAATGGTGTATTAGTTTGAAACAGATAATAGAAAATAATAAAATTAAAATTCAAGCAATAATAAAAAAGTTTGTGGGTGTTCCGAGTGAAGATTTGGAGCAAGAGATTTTTTTGCGTGTTTGGAAAAGATTAGATACATATAAGGAACAGAACAAATTTACTCAATGGGTTTGTACTGTTGCATCAAATGTTTGTAAGGATTTTTTGAAATCAAAGGATTATAAAACTTCTTCTATGCAAACTTTTGATGAAAATATTACTGAAAATCTTAAATCTACTGACACTCCAGAGAAAATTTTGGATAAAAAATTAAGAGGAAAATTAATTCTTAAGGCAGTAGATAATCTTCCTAAAAAATTAAAACAGGTTGTAATAATGTTTGAATTTGAGGGAAGAAGTTATGAAGAAATTTCTAAAAAATTAAAAGTTCCAGAAGGTACAATAAAATCAAGACTTTATAACGCTAGAAAAACCCTTGCAGAACAATTAAAAGAATTAGTTTAAAAATTTTTAAATAAAAAATGAACATTTTTAAAAATTTATCGTTATAGAAAATATAAGAAGTAAAATATCAAAATTTTAACTGCAGTAAAATTTTGATAAAAAGATTTTAAAGGAGAAAATAATGAAAAAACTTTGTTTATTACTGGCATGTATTTTAGGTTTATCAATGACTGTTCAAACAGCACAAGCACATGATGGAATGCCACCAAAACGTCCACCTTGTGGTGAACACATGAAAGGTGCTCCACTCCCACCACCTGATTTTTCAAAATTGAAATTGACTGATACACAAAAAGCTAAACTTGATGCAAATCAAAAAGCAAGTCGTGAAAAAATCAAACCAATTTTTAATAAATTGAAAGAAAATAAAACAAGAATTGACGTAGTCAAAGCTTCTACAACAATGACAGAAGATCAAAAAGTTCAAAAGATTATGGCAATCAAAAAAGAAAACAGAGAGTTGAAAAAACAAGCAAACGAAATTCGTGAAGCTGATATGAAATACTTTGAATCAATTTTGACTGCAAAACAAAAGAAAACATTTGAAAAAATGAAACAAGATCAAATGAAAAAAATGGAACAATCAAGAAAAAATCATAAAAGACCAGCACCTCCAAAAAGCGGTAATCCATTTGAAATGGGTCAATGTGGACAACATAAATAATTTGTTTAAGAATAAAGCACCTAGGCATTTGCCTAGGTGCTTTTGTTATGAGATTGTAGGTTGGTTTTCTATCTCAACAAAATCAGAGTGAACCCAAAACTGACAAGGGTAAATTTTTTTAAAGAAAGAGAATATTTTTTTTAGATTTAGTATAATCATTCTATGGAAATCTATTCACAATTCATAGAAAAGAAAGATTTAGTAGTAGCTTTAGGCTATTTTGACGGTATGCATTTAGCACATCAAAAGGTTATTTTGTCTGCTGTGAATTATGCTAAAACTAGAGGTTTAAAATCGGCTGTAATTACTTTTAAAACAGCTCCAGCGTGTTATTTTAAAAATTTAGAAACAAAATATATTTGTTCCCTTGAGGAAAGGTTAAAACGAATTGAAGCTTTAGGTGTGGATTATGTTTTTGTAATTGATTTTGCATCGATTGCAAAATTAACAGCGTATGAATATATAAGAGATTGTCTTGTTAAAAACTTCTCGCCAAAAGCTATTATAACAGGATTTAACCATACTTTTGGAGCAAATAAATCAGGTAACGAAAAACTTTTGACGGATTTACAAAAAGAATTTGGATATGAATATATTGAAATTCAGCCTGAAAAAATTGATGATGAGGTGATTAGCTCAACACGTATTAGGAACTATCTTTCTTTAGGTGAAATAGAAAAAGCTAACTCTATGTTGGGTAAAGACTTTTCTATTTCAGGTGAAGTTATTCAGGGTCAACATTTGGGTAGAACTATTGGTTTTAAAACTGCAAATATCCTTTATCCAAAAAATATTGTTGATATAAAAAATGGCGTCTATGGTGCAAGAGTTATTGTTAAAAATAAACTGTATCGTGGAATTTTAAATTTAGGCGTAAAACCTACTGTCTCAAATGAAAACAAGAGAATTTTAGAGGTGAATATTTTTGATTTTGATGAAAATATTTACGGCGAAAATATAAAAATTGAATTTGAAGAAATGATTAGAGAAGAAAAAAAGTTCGCATCCTTGGAAGAATTAAAAAATCAGATTTCAAAGGATGTTGAATATTGGAGAAACAAATAATGTTAAAAGTAGTTATAATCGGACACGCAGAGATGTTAGCTAACCTTATTGCAGGTGCATTGGATGCAAAATGTGATATTGTTGGCGTTTTGAGATACGAAACTGTTAAATGTAATTGGCTTGTGAATAAAGTTAGGGATTTTATTCTTCCAACTGTTGATTATAGCTATATTAAAAGTTATCAGTTAAATGATATTAAGGTTAAAAGCGTAAATAGTGAAGCTTTTAAAAAAGAGATTTTAAAACTCAATCCTGACGTAATTATTGTTGGTACTTGGTGCGAAAGATTGAAAAAAGAAATTATCAATCTCCCAAAGATTGCTTTTATCAATGCTCATCCGTCACTATTACCAAAATACAGAGGTCCAAACCCTTATTTAGAAGTTATCAGACATCAAGAAACAAAATCAGGCATTACTTTCCATTTAATGGATGAAAACTATGATACTGGTGCAATTCTTTTGCAAAGAGAGGTTGAAGTTGGAAAATTTGATACTTCTAAAGAGTTGAAAGAAAAAATTATTAGAAAAACTCGTGAAGCTGTTTGCGAATTGTTAGGCAATTTGGAAGAGGATTTTATCATTCCACTTGTTCAGAATGAAGAAAAAGCAACTTATTATCCACATATCAAAAAAGACGAAGTGATGATAGACTTTGAAAAATCTGCTGATGAAATTTCTGCTCAAGTAAGAGCTTTTTATCCTTGGTACAATTGCTTTTTTGAATACAAAAATCAATTCTTTACACCGGATGCTTATAAAACAAGGGTTATTATTCCAGAGGACGACAAATTTAAAGATACTCCAGTTGGAACAGTTGTTTATAAATGCTCTAAAAATCGTGAAATTCAGGTGTTAACTGGCGATAGAAAAATCATTCAATTCTGCCATGTTAGACTTTATGGCAAAATAAAGAGATTTTTTACAAGACCTTATATCAAATTCTTTGTTAATGAGAACTAGGTTTCTTTTTAGCTGGTTTTTTCTTTGTATTTTTCTTTGCGAATTGTTCTGGGGCATGTGAAAAACTTGTTTGAACCCTTTTTACAGAATAAACATCAGGTAACGATTGAATACAAGCGATAACTTTTCTCAAAGTGTTGATGTTGTCTAGTTCAATACCAAGCTCAATAATACCAATATTGTTTTGTTTTGATTTAACATTTGCATAATTTATGTTTGTATTATTATCTGATACTGCAGAAATAATATCTTTCAACATACCAAGTTTGTCGCCGGTTTCAACTCTAATAGTTGTACTGTATGTTTTATGTAAGTTTTGACCTGACCATTGAACATCCAATAATCTTTCAGGTTCAACGTTTTCAAGAGTTTTGCAGTCAAGTCTATGGACAGTAACACCTTTAGAACGTGTTACAACGCCAACAATAGGTTCTCCAGGGATTGGAGAACAACATCTTGCAAAAGAATATAGCATACCCTCTAAACCCACAACATCTTTTGTTTTAGGCTTTTTAGGTTTTTGAGGTTGTGCTGACTGTTCCAAAATTCTTTCTTCTTTTTCTTTTGGTTTTGGAATTTTATTCAAAATTTTGTTTACGGTCGTTTCACCATAACCAAGTGCAGCAAATAAATCTTCTGCCGATTGGTAATTCATTATGCCAGCAATTCTTTCAAACTCACCATTTCTAGTAAGTTCGTCAAAAGTTGCTTTAGTAAGTTCGTGTTCAAGAGTGTTTTTACCAAGTTCAACGTGGTCTTCACGTTTATTCTTCTTGAACCATTGTCTAATCTTTGAAGATGCAGCTTTTGTAACGACAAAGTTTAACCAGTCAAGTCTTGGAGCTGCCTGTTTTGAAGTTAAAATTTCACAAATGTCACCGTTTTTTAACTTTGAATCAAGTTGAACAATTCTACCGTTAACAAGTGCACCGACTGTTCTATGACCAACGTCTGAGTGAATACGGTATGCAAAGTCAACAGGAGTTGCTTTTACCGGTAAATCAAATACATCGCCGTTTGGAGTGAATACGAAAACTTGGTCAGAGAAAATATCGAATTTAACTTGGTTTACATAATCCTCTGCGTCACGTGCATTCTTATCGTATTCAACCATTTTTCTCATCCAAGAGAATTGCATATCTGTAGCATTGTCAGCTTTTTGAGAACCTTTTTCTTTATATCTCCAATGTGCTGCAACCCCATATTCTGCAATTTCGTGCATCTTCCAAGTTCTGATTTGAACTTCAAGAGGTTTTGAACGAGGTCCGATAACTGAAGTGTGCAAAGATTGATACAAGTTGCCTTTTGGCATTGCTATATAATCTTTAAATCTTCCTGGGATAGGTTTAAATTGTGAGTGGATTAAACCTAAAACCTCATAACATTCCTTTTCAGTATCTACAATTACACGAACTGCTGTAATGTCGTACATATCGTGGAATGCGATATTCAAACGTTTCATTTTGCTGTAGATACTGTAATAGTGTTTTGCACGACCTGTGATTTGAGCTTTTATTCCGCTTTTTTCTACGTCAGCTGAAATTTTATCGATTAAAAGTTGAACAGTTGCCTCTCTTTCTGATTTTGTTTGAGAAACAAGGTGTGCAATTTCATAATATTTTTCTGGCTCTAAGTATCTTAGAGATAAATCTTCAAGTTCTGCTTTTAATTTACCAATCCCCAAACGGTTTGCAAGTGGTGCAAAAATGTCTAAGGTTTCTTGAGCAATTCTTTTTTGCTTTTGAGGTGCCATAAAGTTTAGAGTTCTCATATTGTGCAATCTATCTGCAAGTTTTAGGAAGATAACTCTAATATCTTTTGCCATTGCAATAAACATTCTTCTAAAGTTTTCGGCTTGTCTTTCTTCTTTAGATTTGAATTGGTATTTGCTTAATTTTGTTACACCTTGAACAAGACTCAAAACGTCTTCTCCAAACATTTCTTTAACTTGTTCTGGAGTTGTGTCTGTGTCTTCAATAACATCATGAAGAAGAGCTGCTATAAGAGTGTGAGTATCAGCTTTTAAACCTAAAAGAATTTTTAAAACTTCAACAGGGTGAATGATATAAGGTTCACCTGAAACTCTGAATTGTCCACCATGAACTTTCTTTGCAAAATTGTAAGCTTCTTCAATTTTTGCAATATCTTCTTCTGAACGATGTTGTTCTATTAATGTTTGTTTTATCGGTGCAAATAAATCTTCTTCTGTCATGGTATAATTATTTTACTCGTATTAATTAATTTTTACAAGAGGTCTACTTAAAAATTGGATTTAAAAGTTAAATTAAAAATTTCACCAAATGCATCAAAAAATGAAATTATAAAATCAGAAACAGAAGTAAAAATAAAACTTACGGCTCAACCAATAGAGGGAAAAGCTAACAAATGTTTGGTAGAATTTTTATCTAAACAATTTAAAATCCCGAAATCAAATATCGAAATTTTAAAGGGTGAAACAGGTAGAGAAAAGACTTTACTTTTTAAAAATATTGATGAAGAAAAAGCTGAATTATTAAAATCTCTACTTATTTTGTAGTATTGTTAAGCAAATTATAACTAAAATATTAAAGTTTTTCTGAAAATTGTCGTATAGAAACATGAAATATACATAAGGTGGTTTTATGGTAATGGAAAAACACAAACGTTGGTACGACAACGACCCCACAGTTAGTTTAATGGTTAGTATGCTAGAAAAAGTTGATGAAAAAACTCAGCTTGAGTGTGCAAAACTTATCATCAAAAAAGCTAAAGATTACGGAATTAGAATTTCCGACGATGATTTGGAAGAAACTGTTAAGAACTTTTTTAGACGTTGGTATGACAAAAACCGTATTTTACAAGAGGCTTTTGAATACTTAAGACGTGCTCCTTTTGATTTTCAAGGTGGCATAGCATTTAGCGTAATTGAAAAGTTACAAGAGCTTGATTCTGCATCAACTACAACAAGACTGGAAATAAATTCTGATTTCGCTTAAAATATAAGTGTAAATTTAAGCAAGGAATTTTATGGAACATCAAAAACGTTGGTATGATATTGATCCTACTGTAAGTCTGGCAGTTAATTTGATTAAAAATTCAACTGAAGATGTTCAGTTAAAATGTGCTGATTACATTATTACAAAATCAAAAGCTTTTGGCGTTAGAAATGAAGAAAACGTCTTAGCAGAAGCCTTTACATATATTTTAAGACGTTGGTATGACAAAGAACAACGTGTTGCAGAAGCTTTTCAATACTTGCGTTCTGCACCTTTAGATTTCCAAAGAGAACTTGCTTTGGAAATCGTAAACTTTTTACAATATTCAGGCTAATTAACCTTTTTTACTGTTGCTATAGATGTTGATTAGACTTAGTGCAAACATAATTAACACTAATGCACAAATGTAAACAAGGTAGTGTTTGATTGAGCCTACTGAATATGAGGCAATAGCTCCACCAACGATTGCAACTGAAGTTAAGATTGCAACTGTATTTTTTTGTGAAAAACCAGCTTTCAAAAGTTTGTGGTGAATATGTTCTGCATCAGCTACAAAAGGTGATTTACCTTTCATAATTCTACGTAAACTTGAGAAAGTTATATCCATAATTGGTACAACCAAGATTACGAATGGTAATAAAATAGCTAAAGTTGCGGTTTTCATAACCCCTGCGATTGATAATGTTGCAAGTAAAAATCCGGCGAACAAAGCTCCACCGTCACCCATAAAGATTTTTGCTGGGTTGTAGTTGTACGTTAAAAATGCTAATGTTGAACCAGCTAAAATAAAAGCAATTAATGCACTAATTGGATTTGCCGGAATCATTGAAACTGCAATAATACCAAGTGTTATAGAGTTTACAGAAATAACTGAACCAGCTAGTCCATCGACCCCATCAATAAAGTTAATGGCATTACTTATACCTACAATCCATAAAAGAGTTATTGGATATGATAATAAACCAAGTTCAAACACTCCTCCAAATGGGTTGAAGATTACATCAATTTTTACACCTAATAAGTATACTAGAGTAGCGATTGCTATTTGTATGAATAATTTGAATTTTGCATTTAAATTATAAATATCATCAACAAGCCCTAGTAAAAACATTAGTGAACCACCAAGAAGTATACCTGATAATAAACTTCCGTATGGATAATAACTCAAGAATACTAATAACAAGAAAGTAAGCATTGTGCTTGTCCAAATTGCAACACCGCCTAATCTTGAAATAGGTACTTTGTGAATTTTTCTTTCGTTTGGTACGTCAACAAGTCCCTCTTTTTTTGAAAAGGCAATTACTGACGGTACTATGAATACACCTAATATGTATGATATAACTGCACCAATAATTTGTGCTTGTGATAACTTAATTAAAATGGCTATTTCTCCTTATTAGTCTAGTATAATGGATATTTAGCTAACAATTTCATAGAACGAGCTTTCAAATTGTTTAATCCATCTTCATTATCTGACGAATATATTGCAGATGCAATAATTTTTGCAACTTCCTTCATATCTTCTTCTTTAAATCCTCTTGTTGTAACAGCTGGAGTACCTAATCTGATACCACTTGTTACGAATGGACTTTGAGGGTCGTTTGGAACTGTGTTTTTGTTTGCAGTGATACCAACTCTTTCTAAAACATTAGTCATTTCTTTACCCGTTTTATTTAATTTTCTTAAATCTAATGTCATTAAGTGGTTTTCTGTATAACCGCCAACAATATCCATGCCCTCTTCAATTAAAGTATTTGCAAGGGTTTTAGCATTCTTAATGATTTGTTCTGCATAAGTTTTAAATTCAGGTTTAGAAGCCTCAAGTAAAGCAACTGCTTTACCAGCGATAATGTGTTCTAAAGGTCCGCCTTGAATCCCTGGGAAAACTGCTTTATCAATAGCTAAAGCTAAATCTTCGTTACACATAATAATACCGCCTCTTGGACCTCTTAAAGTTTTATGTGTTGTTGTTGTAACAACATGAGCGAAACCTGCTGGTGATGGATGAAGACCTGTTGCTACAAGTCCAGCAATATGAGCAATATCAGCCATTAAGTATGCACCAACTTCGTCTGCTATTTCTCTGAATTTTTTGAAATCAATAATTTTAGAATAATTACTTGCACCACAAATGATTAATTTTGGTTTGTATTCGTGTGCTTTTTTTCTAACGTCTTCGTAATCAATGTCACCATTTTCATCTACACCATAACTTTTTGCATCAAAGTATGTACCTGAAAAGTTTACAGGGCAACCATGAGAAAGGTGTCCACCGTTTGATAAATCCATACCTAAAATAGTGTCACCTTGTTTTAGTAATGCAAAAAATACTGCCATATTTGCTTGTGCACCAGAGTGTGGTTGAACATTTGCGTGATCCATTTTGAATAATTCACATGCTCTTTTTTGTGCAATCTCTTCAATTTCATCAACAACGTCACAACCATTGTAGTAACGTTTATGAGGTTTACCCTCTGCGTATTTGTTTGTTAAAACTGTTCCACAAGCTGCCATTACAGCTTTTGATGTAATGTTTTCACTTGCAATAAGTTCAATTGTGTCTTCTTGTCTTTTTAATTCTTTTTCAATTAAAGCTTCAACTTCTGGGTCAGTTGCTTTTATAATTTCTAATTCCATTTTTCTTCTCCCTATAAAATAATATTTTTATTAATTA
>DBIX01000038.1:0-3263 GCA_002297005.1 Cyanobacteria bacterium UBA791
TGCTTTTGCAGGTGTTGCAGAAACTTCTTTATCTGCAGGAATGAATGTTATAGCAGTATCTTCAATTTTTGTATCTGGAACTTTTGTTGCAATATCTTCAGCAGATTCGTTCATACTTTTCATTGAGAAACTAATCAAAGATGTAATGATTAACATTACGATTGCACCAGCGATAAAACCTGTAATAAGGTAAACTGTTGGTGATTTATCTTGTTTGCTGTGTTGTTTGAAGTTTGTCCATAGCATATCAAGTTCACGTTCTTTAATTTGAGGTGCAACTGATTTCACAGCTTGCTTTTGTTGAACATTTGCTATTTGAGTTTGACGTCTGTATTTTGCAATGTTTTCTAAAGCCTGAATTTTTTCTTTAGATAAATTTGCTCGTCTTAGGGTTGTACTTTTCATGATGTCCTCATCTCATATATAGTCTAGTTTAAAAATCTTTATAGTAATATTACCATAATTAGTGATTATATACAAGATTTGAAGAAAAATTTAGTATGTTCGTATGAGTTTTTAAACTTTTACTCAAGTTTTGATTTTTGACGGTCGAAACCCTTGGTACAAACACAAGGAGAAAACGACTCAAAATGTCAGAACAAATTTTTGCACCCGAAGAAATGGCACTATCTCAAGAAGAAAAAAACTTAGCATTAAAAGAATTAGAAAACGCAAGATTAGCACATCAAAGATATTTAATTAAACAACAAGACGAAGATTGGTCACAAGCAATTGAAGGTTATATCAATGCTGCAAAACACAATCCTGAAATTCCAGAAGTTTACTATCGTCTTGCATTTTTAATGTGGGAAAAAGGCGAAATCAACGTTGATGCAGCTATTGCTCAATGTAAAATGGCATTGGAATGTTCTCCAGAAAGCGCTAATGCTTACATCTACAAAGGTTATTTTGACAAATTAGCAGATAACTATTTAGATGCAGAAACAGAATTTAAAAAAGCAATTCAATTAACAGGCTTGAAATCAGCTAGACCTAGAATTTTATTATCATTAGCTATTTTAAGAAAAATGGGTCAAGAAAGAACAACCTTCAAAGATTTATTGAACTTTGTTTACTACTTCATTTCAGGCTCAATCATGCTATCTTATGACATTCCGTCATTAAAGATTTTAACTCGTTCATTCAAAGATGACTTTGCTGTTTTGGCTTATCAAAAAACAGGTGCATTATTAGAAAAAATGAACATGACTAAAGCAGCTTACGGCTTGTACGAAAAAGCGGCAAAATCAACAGGACACAAGGAAGTGTTCTTATCAAAAATGGGCGATATTTCAGTACGTAACAAAAAACCTGAAAGCGCATTTGAAGCATACAGAGAAGCATACGCTTCAAACCCACAAAACAAAGTTGTATTGATGAAACTTGCAACTTTAACGCAAACATACTTCCCTGAAATGGTTGACGATTCAATCGATTACTACACACAACTTTTAGAGCTTCAACCTGAAGACAGCGCATTTATTTACTATGAATTAGGTCACTTATACCTTAAAAAAGATGACAAAATCAATTCAGTAAGCGCATTCAGATTAGCTTTAGAACAAGACAAAACAAATCCGTTCTACCATAACTCGTTGGCTTATGCTTACCTTAAAGCTGAATTATTTGAAGATGCAATTTCTCATTATAATACAGCAATCAGCATTAACCCTGACAACGAATGGACTGCAATGGTTTGCCACGCTTTAGGTTCAACTTACGCTGAAGTTTATGGAAACTTAGATTTAGCAATCGATAAATTTAAAGAAGGTATTGAACTTGATGATAAAAATTACGATTTAAAATTATCATTAGGTGACGCATTAATGGCATCAGGCGATATTGAAAACGCTATTCGCTCATACTGTGATGCAATTTCAACAGAACCTGACAACTTCAGAGCTTACTCAAAAGCTGGTTTAGCTTTGTGGGAAAAAGATATGATTGAAGAAGCCATTATTTCTTATCACAAATCTATTGACTTAAACCCAAATTTCGATATCGCTCAAAACAACTTAGGCGTTATTTACCTTGACGGACTAGGTTGCGCAGAAGATGCACTTCCATTCTTTGAAAAAGCAATTGAAGTGAACCCTTCTTACACACTAGCATACTTTAATGCAGCAAGAGCAAACGAAATGTTAGGTAACAAAACTCAAGCAGCTGAATATTACCAAATGGCGCTTGATATGAACAGATTAACTGAAGACTTGAATGAGTCTGATATACAACAAAGATTACACTCGCTATTTGAATTATAAAAGATTCACGGGGCTTAAACAGCCCCTTTTTTTTTCGCGAAAAATCCCTCAAAATTTGACAAATATTGAAAAAAATGTTCTATATATGTTACTAGACTTTTACGAAATATACATTTAATCTAAGGGGAGCTTTGCTATGTCTAAATTAAAAAATGAGATTTTACACGCATTACAAGAAAACAAATCCACAGAGAATCTTTTTGATAAAATATCTAAATATCAAAATAATTTAATAAAAAATCATTCAAATCCTGTTTTTAATGATGGAGATAAAGTTAAGCTTTTAAATATTTATAACATTTTACAAGAACTTGGAAAACTTATATATCGTTACAACACTCTTAAATCAAATAAATTGAGTACAAATGATGAACAAATAAATATTGAAAATATTATTTTAAAAGGTGGTATAAGTAATACTAAATATATTTGGCACTCTGAACATGGTGAACATACTTGCAAAGAATGCTTAGAGCTTGACGGTCAGGAATTTGATATTTTTGATAATGTCCCAGAGCGTCTTCACCCAAATTGTAAATGCACTGTCGAGATATCAGAATATAGTGAAGACAATGCGCAAACACAAGTCGACGAAGAGTCATGTGATATTATAAAAGATATTGAAAATTTAATTGAAAATATAAAAAATTGTCACAATGAAACCGAAAATATTTCTTATAATATAAAAAATGATATTAATGAACTTCAAGACTGTTATTCAAAAGTTCAATACTTAATTAACAACACAGAAACCAACCTTGAAGACTTATCTGAAGACTATGGAAGGCATCTTCCAGAATGTGAATATAATATTGATAAAGAATATATATCTATTCAAGCAAAAAAAGATAAATTACAAAATTTGTTAAAAGACATTCTTGGACTATTAACACCATTAAATGCACTTGCTAACACTTTAAAAGTTTTTATTTCAAACTATCTAGAGCTTCTATACCATGCTTATGAATTAAAAGAAGCTGAAATGGATAAATATTACCATTC
>DBIX01000038.1:3387-3769 GCA_002297005.1 Cyanobacteria bacterium UBA791
AATATACCTACGTTCACACACATAAAGTTTCAGTAGAAGAGGCGGCAGCGGATTCTGAACGAGACCAAGTTGCAAATAGGTTAGGACGAAAACGAGGTAGGGAATATCCATATTGTAAATGTTCAACTTTAATGTATGATTTATTGCCAGATTACAAAAAATAGGATAACATAATCTATATGAAAACCAATTTTGAAAAAATAAGTTTTATATTATTAACCACAATTTGCATTATTTGTTTTGTAGTATTGTTTTTTCATGCCGGAATAATAACAACAAATGCCCTATTTACAAGACTTTTAAATATACAAATTCTGCTATTTTTATTGTGTTTGATAATTCTAACTCTTTTATTTATATGTATTTTTTTGTTCAAATTACC
>DBIX01000035.1 GCA_002297005.1 Cyanobacteria bacterium UBA791
GTTTTCTAATTTTTGTTTATCTTCATCAGAAACTTCAACTTTTATAGCACCAGTTTTTCTGTATTCTTCAGCTTTTGTTGCATCTAATTTGTTATCAGCGATAACTTTGTTCCAAGCTGTAGTCCATTCTTCGTATGTTTTACCTTGTTGGTTTGTGTATGGATGTTCTTCTTTGTAATCAAATTCTTGAACTGTTGTTTTTTTAGTTACAGAACCATTTGAATTGTAGTTTTGTTGAGCACCTTGAGCTTTTGTTGTTACAGAATTTTGGTTATTGTTCATGTAGTTAGAAGCAGCTGTTAATAATCTTCTTGTTAATTCAGAAGCATTACAGTAAACCCAAACTTGGTCTGTACCAGTTTTATCAATAGCTACACCGATTAAACCATTGTTAGCTGTATCTTTACCACCATTTTTAGCTTTGCTTTCTGAGTGGTGTTTGCTATTGCTTAATGAACCATTGATTTGACTTTCCATTTGAGAAATAGCACTTGTCATTGATGACATAATATTGTTATCGCCATAAGCTGAAGCAATTTTGTTAGCAATTGTATTTGCTAAGTTTCTGAAACCTGCTCTTGATCTTGACCATACTTCATCATAGCTTAATTTTTCTTTATCGTTAAGTAACATAACTCTACCAGAGTTAGAACCTGTTTTTTTAACTAAGTCTGCATATGAGCAGTTGCAGTTTGTTTGGTCTGCAATATTTTGCCAACCACCTGTTGATTTACCATCTAAGTTAGAGATACCGTTGAAGTTACCAGTAGAACCCATTTTCTTTAAGATGTCATTGAAAGATACTTGTTCAGTTTTTTCAACATCTTTGTAGTGGTCAACTGCTTTTGCAGGATCCATACCTTGTTGAGGGCAAACACCATATTCTGATTTGAAGTTATCAACTGGTTTGTAAGCATCTGTATTAGAAGATATACCTGTGATAACTTCTTTCCAATCATTTACTGATTGAGGTTTACCAGCTACTGAACCCATATATTTGATTAATGCGTCTTGAGTAGCTTCGCCACCTTCTTCTGCGATGCCTGCAGCTTTAATGCCGTCTGCATATCTTTGGTTTAATACAACTCTGTTGTTGCCATCGTTAGTAGTTAGGAAATATAGTTGGCCATTATTCATTGCATTTTCACCCATGAAATCATCGTAAGTAAAGTTTGCATTACCATTGAATTCCATGTGTAATAAGTTTAATTCGTAATCTCTTTTTTCTTCAATATCGCTTGTTTCATCTGCTAGGCGTAAGTTATCGGCAGAAATACGCATCATACCAGCTTCAAGATCGTTCATACGAGCTGTGATGAATAAATATCTAGCTTGATCTGTAGATAAACCCATTTTTGCCTTTCCTTATTTCCCTAACATGTTGTTTATCGGCATTTCTTCTCATGAACTTTAGTACTTTGTTACATTTCGTTACAATTAAAATCCAATATTCATAATTATTTCCATGATTTTTTTGGTCAATTGGATAGGTGAAAAAATTTTTAAAGAAATTTTTAAAGTAAAAAAACATGTCATTCTGAAAACGTAAAAATTTGTGAGCAAAGCGAACAAAAATTTTAAGTTGTTCAGAATCTTTCCAGCATTATATTTCAACATTCAACGTTGGTAAGATGCTGTGGAAAACCAGACATTTTTCACGAAATCAAAGATTTCGGAAAAAGCAGTCAACCAAGTTCAGGATGACAAAAGGGATGAAATACAATTTAAAAATCCAATAAATCTGCTCTGCGTTCTTTTGTTCTTATAAGACTTTGTTCTTTTCTAAATTTTTCAATCTCTGCATGGTTACCATTCAAAAGAACTTCAGGAACAGTATATCCTCTATAATCTCTTGGTTTTGTATATTGTGGATATTCAAGTAAACCATTTGAAAAGCTATCAAAGTCAGCCGATTCGATTTTTCCTAAAGTTCCATCAATTTTTCTACTAACAGCATCAATCAAGCATAAAGCCGGAAGTTCCCCACCAGTAAGAACAAAATCGCCAATAGAAATTTCTGTTGGTTTTATAATATCTCTAATTCTTTCATCAAAGCCTTCGTAATGACCGCACAACATAATAAGTTGGTCATATTTTGCAAGTTCTAAGCAAACTTTTTCATTAAAAGGTTTGCCTTGTGGAGTCAACATTACTGTCAAAGAGTTTCCAATTTGAGGAACATCTTCATAAGCATCGACATAAGGTTGAGGCATTAAAACCATACCGGCACCGCCTCCATAAGGAGTGTCGTCAACTTTTTTATGTTTATCTAGAGAATAATCTCTTGGATTTACTGTATTAACTTCAATAATATTTTTTTCTCTTGCTCTTTTTAAAATACTTTGAGAACAATAGTTTTCAATCATTTCAGGAAAAAGAGTTAGAACATCAAATCTCATTCTTCTATTAATCCCTCAAGATTTTCGATAATAATTCTATTATTATCCATATCAATTTCTTTGCAAATATCTTTAACAAATGGAACATAAGAAACTTTTCCACTAGCAGTTTTTACTGCCAACAAATCTGTTCCACCATTGTTTGAAAGTCCAACTACTACTGCTATTTTTTTATCATTTGCAAAAACTTCCATTCCTACTAAATCACTTGTCAGAAATTCGTCTTCTTCCAAATCTTCTTTTAAGTCTTCTTCTGGAACATATAAAGAACAGCCTTTATATTCCATAAGTTCATCAATAGAATTAATGCCCTCAAATTTCATAATTGCACATTTATTATTAAATTTTACCGACAAAATATTAACTTCTACAAAATCTGTATCAGTTTTTATAAAAGCATGAGTCATAGTTTGGATAAAATCAGTATTTTTCTTTGAAAAACCAATTTTAGCCTCACCTTTAATACCGTGAAAATTTAAAATTTTTGCAACAGAAACTAACTTATTCTTCATCTTTTTTAGTTTTTCTTGTAGCTCTTTTCTTAGGAGCTTCTTCTACTGTTTCAGAATCTTCAGCTTTCTTTTTAGTTGTTCTTGTCTTTTTTGGCTTTTCTTCAACAACATCTTCTGCAGGAGTTTCTTCTACTTCAGCTTTTTTCTTAGTTGTTTTTTTAGCTTTTGGTTTTTCTTCTACAGTTTCTTCTGTTTGTTGTTTTCTATATTCTTCTGGAGCATCTGGTCTATCTTGATTCCATCTTTCCAAGCCCATTTGTGCTCTAATCAAGCCAATACCAACGTGAACACGCCATTCATCCATTCTTAGTTGTGTTGCAATAATTTTGTGGCAACCAATTGGAGGTAATGGAAGAAGAGGCTCATACAAGCTCTTAATTGCTAACATTTGGTCTTCTGAAATTGCCAATTTTCTTTTTGGATATGGTAATTTTGGCAACATCAATTTTTGACGAACCAAGTTGATACCAAAGAAAACTTTTCTTGGTTCAAGTTCCATTTTTGCACCGATTACTTCATGGGCATCAGGATTTGGAAGTGGAAGCATTGTCTTATATAATGCTTCAATTGTTTCTAACTGTTCCTTTGTAACTAATAATGGTTTAGCTGGTTTTTGAGGTCTTTGAGGTTTTCTTCCGCCACCAAATCTATTACCGCCAGCTTGTGGACGACGTTGTTGGAATCCACCTCTGTTGTTATCTCTGTTGTAACCACCTTGTTGAGGTCTTTGGTAACCACCCTCTCTACGTTGGTAACCGCCTTGTTGAGGTCTTTGGTATCCGCCCTCTCTACGTTGGTAACCGCCTTGTTGAGGTCTTTGGTATCCACCCTCTCTGCGTTGATAACCACCATTATAGTTTCCGCCGTCTCTGTTATTATCTCTTCTTTGATAGCCACCTGATGAGTAACCGCCTTGAGAGTATCCACCCTCACGTCTTTGGTATCCACCAGAAGAATAACCACCTGATGAGTATCCACCTTGTGAATAGCCACCTTCTCTTTGTTGGTAATTATTTCTTGGTCTGTCTTCGTATCCACCGCCATAAGAACTTGAGCGATGTTGTGAATAATTTTCTGAACTATAACTTGCCATTGATGGTTGTTCTGATCCACCTTCTGAATTACCCTCAGTTTTCTTTTCTGCGTATAAACAATTTGGGCAAATTACACGCTTGGGGTTTTTTGTTTCAAATTCTGCGCCACATTTGATGCACTTATTTAAATACATAATCTATAAAGCCTCATAAATAATCTGGTAAACTAACTAATAAATAATTAAAAAATTCTCCTCAATAAATAAAATTAACTAATTTAAAATTCCAATCTAATAAAACTAACGTCTATTTCTTCTATTTCTAATTATTCCTTATTTACATTATAACGGATATTCTTATTTTTGCAAGTCATGGACTCTTTACTTTTCAATCATAAAAGTAACTGGGCCGTCGTTAACAAGTGAGATTTTCATCATAGCACCAAATTTGCCGTGTTTTACAATCTCTACCAAGCTACCCATATATTTTAAAAATTCTTCATACAACTCATTAGCTTTTGTAGGAAGTTCTGCCTTATCAAAAGATGGTCGAGTACCTTTTTTAGTATCACCACAAAGTGTAAACTGTGATACAACAAGAATTTCACCTTTTACGTCTTTTAAAGACAAGTTCATTTTTTCATTTTCATCTTCAAATATTCTTAAATTAACAATTTTATCTGCAAGTTTATGAGCATTCTCAATAGTGTCACCTTTTTCAACGCCAAGCAAAAGAAGAATACCTTTACCTATTTTTGAATAAAGTTCATTATCGATAGATACAGATGCCTCGTCTACTCTTTGGATTAGTCCTTTCATACAACTTTTCCTCTCAACTGCCCACAAGCCGCATCAATATCAGCACCACGTTCAAGTCTTATTGTTACCTTTTTACCTGAATGCTCTAAAATACATTTAAACTTCATAATATCGTTATTTGTTGGTCTTTTAAAACCTGTTTCGTCAACTGGATTATACGGAATCAAATTAACGTTACATTTTATATCACGTAAAAACTCTGCAACTTCTTTTGCATGTTCAATTCTATCGTTCACGTTTTTAATCAACAAATACTCAATAGTAATTCTTCTACCTGTTACTTCGTTATAGTATTTTAAAGCTTTTTTAACTTCATCCATTGTGTATTTATTATCAATTTGCATCAAAGTACGTCTGATATTCGAATTTGGAGCATGTAAAGATAACGCCAAAGTTATTTGTAATTGTTTATCAGCTAATTCTCTAATTTTTGGCACAATACCACTTGTTGAAACTGTTATTCTTCTTTGACTTATAACCAAATTTGTATTTATAAAATCAAGAGCTTCCAACACATTTTTTAGATTTAGCAAAGGTTCGCCTTGCCCCATAAATACGACATTTGTTACTTTTAAACCTGTATCTCTTTGTATTGTCAAAATTTGTTCAACAATTTCTGATGGAGTTAGATTACGGATAAATCCTCTTTTTCCTGTTGCACAGAATGCACAATTTACGCTACAACCAACTTGAGAACTTACGCATGCGGTTAAATTTGCTCTATTATCAAATCTCATAAGTACTGTTTCAACGCATTCTCCATCAGCGTATTCTATCAAATATTTGATAGTGCCATCTTTTGAAGTTTGTTTGCGTTTTATTGTTGAAGTCGTAATTGTTGCGATTTCACTCAACTCATCTCTAAATTTTTTACTTAAATCTGTCATTTCCTCAATAGATTTTGCAGATTTTAAGTAAACCCAATTAAAGATTTGTCTTGCTCTAAACGATGATGCCCCAAGAGGTTTTATTAACTCATTAATTTCTTCTAAATTTAATGTTGAAAGATTTGTTTTTTCCATAAATTACACCAAAATTTGTAAATTTAATAATACTATCCAAATATTTACTACAAATATGCTAACTTTTGAAGTCTTTGAAATATTTTTTAGTTCTCTGTTTCTTCAAGTTTTAAAATATCTGTAAGAGCTTTTATTCTTAAACAGTCATCAATTACAGAGTTTTGCCATTGTTTAAAAGCACAACTAACAGGATAAATTTGTAGGGGATTATCTGGAAAATCTCTACAAATTTGAGGTCTGTCCTCGTATTTTGGACATAAATTATCCTCTGTAACTAACTTACAATGATAAAAATAAACTTTCTCCTCTGTTTGAT
This sequence comes from Cyanobacteria bacterium UBA791, assembly GCA_002297005.1. GTDB lineage: Bacteria > Cyanobacteriota > Vampirovibrionia > Gastranaerophilales > Gastranaerophilaceae > UBA791. The sequence continues at coordinate 6,102 of DBIX01000035.1, forward strand.
TAACTGTTTCAAAATATTCTGGATATAAAGCTTTTGCTTCGTCTAAATCTTCATACAAAGAAAAAGTGTTTATAAATTCTTTTGCAAATTTATCGCCGTGTTTTGCTTTTTCTTTTAATTCTTTCGGAGAATTTGGGCAAACTGCAAGTTTACAACATTCTCCACATTTTGCACAAGAAACTTGCTTTCTTTCATTCGAAATTTTCTTTTTTAATTCTTGTATACGATTTTCTGCGTTCTCATCAAAATTTTTCAATTCTTCTTTTAGAATTTCAACATATCTCTCGTTAATCTTTTCAACGCTTTTTAAAATCTCTCCCATACGAAAATAATACCATGTTATCACCTACCTGTACAGTTTATATTTAAAAATCTTTAACCATATACTGCTAGAGAAAATAAGGAGGGAAAAGTGATTAGTGAAAGAATTACAACATTACTTAGTGAACAACTTAACAAGGAATTTTATTCAGGCTATTTATATCTTTCAATGGCTAGTTATTTTAACAAATTTGGTCTACATGGTTTTGCAAATTGGTGTACAATTCAAGCTAAAGAAGAAGTTGACCATGGGATGATTATTTTTAACTACTTAAATAACTGTGATAGTAGTTATAAATTTCAAAGTATTCCAGCACCAGAGGATAATTACAAAACACCATTAGAAGCTATGGAACTTGCTTACGCTCATGAAAAATCAATTACAAATTCAATAAACTGTATCAAGGCTTCAGCCGATGAATTTGGAGATAGAATGACTTCAATGTTTTTGGACTGGTATATTCAAGAACAATTTGAAGAAGAACACAAACTAAGACTCATCATAAATCAATTAAAATTCTGTGTTGATAATAAAATTATAATGATGTTATTAGATAACAAGCTTGCAGAAAGAACGTATCAAAAAACAGAATATAATTTTTAAAAACTCAAAGAGGTCGAACTTCAAGTGAAATCCGACCTCTTAGTTAGTTGTTTTGGTTTTAGTTTTGGTTTGGTTTAAAATTTTGATTAAGCTTTTTTAGTGAATAAGAATTTAACTACTGATGCTAAAGCTCTACCGATTGGGTTAGAGAATTTGTATAACATTGTTCCACCTAAAGCTAATGTTGCACCACCTGCTGCATAACCTAAGTATTTTTTAGCACTTTCACCTGTGCTTACTGCTGTACCGTTGATTTTTGCAACGTTTTCTTCTGATGTTCTTCTGTTACCTAAACCTAATGTTAATACTTGTTTGTAACCTTCAAGGAATGAACCACCAGCGTTTGCTCTAATATCATCTGTTAAGTATGAACCTGTTTGTTGAGCATAAATTCTTTCAGCGTATGCTTTTGCTTGTGCTTCTTTTTCATCAGCTGTACCTTGTAATTGTGCACCATAAGTATCTTTTACTGATGCTACTAATCTGTTGTATGCTGATTGTACTGCGTTTTGTTTGTTACCTTGTGCTTTTTCAGCTAAGATTTGTACTTGTCTTGAAATGCCATCTGTTTGTGCTGACATTTGGAATTTTGCATTGTTTTGATTTTTGTATAATTTTACTTGTCTATCTACTGAGAATTGATCCATTTGGTTCATGTAATTGATTTGAGCAGTTGGGTTATACATCATTCCATAACCACCCATCATCATTCCTGATGTCATTACGTCTGTTCCCATCATATATGGATTCATCATCATTCCGTAATTCATTGTCATAACCAAACCACCTTTTAAATCTTTTCGTCTTTGCAGACTTTCTATAACCTAAACCTTACATATTTATAAACACTTTCTTCTTTTAAAAATTGCTTTTTCTTAAATATTTATGTTTACAATTGTTAACATAAAACAAAAAGCCTTTATTTTAAGGAGATAAAACAAAGGCTATATAAGTAAAAGAGACATCTATAAAATTATGCCACATGTAATATTTTATTTCCAATTTATGGACGTAAAAATTTATTTAACCTATAATTTTGAGTATGAAAAAAGTATTAATTTTATCATTATTATTTAGTTTGTTCATTCTTCCTGCTTTTGCAGAAGAGCAAACTTCTTCTCCAGAAAAAGCAAAGGTAAATAAACTAAATATATTTAAGAAACCAGCCAAAGAAGTTCAAGAGGTTTCTACCGAAGAAAAACAAAATCTTTCAGCAGACGCTATGGTTCTTTATAACGCAAATAATATTGAAGATGCTTTAAAGGTTTTAAATTCTATCGAGGATAAGAACAAAACCGCTCTTGATTGGTTATTAGTTGGAAATATTTATCAGGATAAAAATGATATAGATAAAGCTGCATTGTATTATCAAAAATCAATTCTGGCTGACAAGAAATTCTACAGAGCTTATTATAATTTAGGAAATTTGTATCTAGAAGATGAAAATGCCATGGAAGCAATCAAGTTATATAAATTGTCATTAAGATACAAATACGATTTTGCGTATGCTCATTATAATATAGGATGTGCTTACGTAAAACTTGGAAAATTAAAAAGTGCAAAATCTTCCTTTTTAAAAGCAATAGCTCACAAAAAAGATATGACAGAGGCATATTACAATTTAGCTTTTGTATATAAAAAATTAAATAATACTAAAAAAGCGGAACAGTATCTAAAAATTTACAATGAGCTTATTCTGAGATAATTGTGATACTATAGATATATGAAGTTAAAGAAGAATATTTCAAAACTAATTTTATTAATAATTGTTCTAGGGGTAGTCTTTTTAGGTGTTTTTAGACAAGATGTTCTAAAACATCAATATCATAAAGCTATAGGAATGTATTATATATACAAAGGCGATAAAGCTCTAAAAAAACAAGAGCTTCAACAGGCTATTGGGTATTATAGAAAAGGTCTTGAACTATATCCTCACCACTATAACGCTTGGTATAACCTTGGAAACATTTATGTATTATACGAAGATTATTTTGCGGCAACAGATGCTTACAGTAAAGCAATTGAGCTAAATAGCAAATACGTTTTAGCAAGAATGAATCTTGGCATTATTCTTTCTGAAAAAATTGGTGATTTTGATGAAGCTATTGACCAATACCAAAAAATTACAGAAACAAAAAAAAGAGGTCTATATATTCCATTTATTATAAATTCTGAAAAATCAACAAAATGGAATAAAGCTATTGCATACTACAATATGGGGCATACATACAGACAAAAAGCCATCTATTTGCCACAAACAGAACACGCATTATATAGAAAATATTTAAATCAATCTGCAGAGGCTTATGAAGAAGCTTTGAAAATTCTTGGTGAAGATTATGATACAAGTTATAATTTAGCTTTGGTTTATCACTTGCTACATGAATACAACAAAGCTGGTATAAATTACTGTAAAGCTATTCAAACTGACCACATGAGTTTTGAAGCCCATTATAATTTGGCTATACTTTTAAAACATCTAAAATTCTATAAAGAATCTCTTGATGAAATGGAAAAAGCTACAACTCTTGTTACCACTTCAAAAACTCCATATTCACATGCAATGTATGTATTTAACGTGTTGAATGACATTTCTTCTTATGCATTCTTGCAAGCATCTGAAGAAATGAGTAACGGCAAGATTTTTTCTGAAAAAATATCAGAAAAAGACAAAAAGAATTTCAGTAAAAAAGATTGGGAAAAGATTAAACGACTTGAAAAGTTAGAAGAGCAATACAATAGTGAACAATGGGCTATTGGACTAAATCACGGTAAAATCGTTGCTTCTGAAGAATTGGATGAAATTATCAACAAAAAATTCAAGGAATGTCCAGTAGAATTATTTACTGAAGATGACGAAGAAAAATAAAGGAATTAAATTTTAAGGGATAAATGTGAAAACTTTAGCGTACCTATCGAGTTACAAAACAATAAAACACGAGTTTTACGAAGAAATTGAAAAACAAAAAGTCAATATTGAAGACTACGCTTTTCAATATGATATTTGTATTGATAGATTTTTCACAGAAAATTTTGAATCCAATGATACTTCAAAACCTGTATTATTAAATATTATTCATGATTATTATGACTCTATAAAAACAATAATTATGCAAAATCCAAATTCAATTAGCAGAAATGAAGATTTTAGATATTGGATATTGGAAGAGTTAAAAAGAATTGGAGTAGAGGTTATATTTTTGGAACAAACAGGAGAAAAAGCTCCTAACAAAAATATTCTTCAAAAAACAACTGAAATTAAAGAAAAGATTAAAGAAATTCCATCATTACCTCACGTAATTACAAAGGTTATGGAGGTTATTCAAGACGATAATTCATCTGCTTTTACTTTATCAAAAATTATAGCTGGCGATTTAGGTTTAACCTCTAAGGTTTTAAAAATAGTTAATTCAGCAGTTTATGGATTTGAAAAACAGATTACATCAATCCGTCAAGCTATTGTTGTACTTGGTTTTACAACAATTCGTGGAATTGTACTTTCAGCAGGGATTTTTAAAATATTTTCCCCACAAAAAAACACAATTTTTGATTATGAAGAATTTTGGCGTCATAGTATTTTAACAGCAATGGCGACAAAATATTTGGGACATAAGGTTGATTTTCCAAACAATCATGACGTATTTTCGATAGCATTTTTGCACGATTTAGGCAAAATCATTCTTGCACAATACGATTATGACAATTACTTAAATGTATATTCTCAAATTCAGGAGCAAGATGATTATAGAGTTAAGTTCAGAATTGAAGAAGAAGCTTGTGGAATAAATCATTGTGAAATAGCTTATAGCGTACTAAACAGTTGGAATTTACCGTCTGTATTTCCAGAGGTTTGCTTGTATCACCATACACCACAATTAAGTAAAGACTTTGAATTTACTTGCACTTTGGTACATATTGCAGATACTGTGGTTAATTATGTTGTAAAAGGTAAATTACTTGACACAAAACCGTTTTCAGAGGAAACTTTAGATAAGTTTAATATTACTCAAGATGTTCTTGAAGACTTGTACAATTACACAACTGAACAAGTCGAAAAAGTACAAGATATTATGGGATTTTTTAGCTAATGAATACAGACTTACAATTATTATCAAGTATTTCAGGCTTGTTATCAAAAATTAAATATGAGGATAGTCTTACTGACGAGGTTACAAATGTTCTAAAAGAACATACAAATTTGTCAGAACTAAATATTTATATTTTTGACAAATCAACAAATTCCCTAAGAAATTTCTCAAAAAGTTGGCTTGTAATTGATGAAAATATTGAAGATGTTCATTCTAAAAATTTATACAATGCTTTTAAAGATTTTAACGATTATGCATTTATATTTAATGGAAAAGGTTATTACAGCTATACGGATAATATCGTCGTTGAAGCTAAAAATACAATTTTATTTCCATTAATAAAAAATGCAAAAATCTATGGGTTGATGGAATTATACTTTGAAGCTATGCCTAAAATATCAGAAGATTTTATGATAATGCTTCAAGTAATTAGTACCGAACTTTCTCTTATTATTCAAAATAAAATTCTGTATGAAAAAATGGAGAAGAACGTAGATTTCCACGATGCGATGAAGAATATCGCTAAAATTATCGAAACTCAATACGAATTAAATTATATCATTCCTCTAATTGGTGAAATGATTGATAAATTTATTATCGAACATTTGATTTATATCTTCTTAAAATCAGAAGAAACAGGAAAATACAATTTAGTATGGCCTAGTGCTTGTATGGACAAAAAGATTTTGACAGCACTTGGTCGAGTTGATTCTGAAAAAGAATATTTCTTGATTGATAACGATAGAATAGGTATTTTCCCTCTTGTAGGCGAGGATAAAACTTTAGGTTGTATTGTTGCAAGAGGAAACATGGAAAAGTTGAACGTCAAAGAAATCGAATATCTTGACCAACTTACAAAACAAGCAGCAGCAACAATTAGTAGAGCAAATATTTATGCAGAAGTATTAAAACACGCCACATTAGATGCTTTAACAGGTATTAATAATAGACATCAGTTTGAAATAAGATTAAGACAAGAAGTTGCAGCTTCAATTAGACAAAATATACCACTTTGTGCAATTATGATTGATATTGATTTCTTCAAGAGTGTTAATGATACCTATGGACATCAGGCTGGTGATGCGGTTCTTAAAGAAGTTTCAAATACTATTAAAAATAGTCTTAGAGAATCAGATATTCCGAGCCGTTATGGTGGTGAAGAATTTGCTATTCTACTTCCATTTACAAAACTTGAAGAGGCTTATGGCGTTGCACAAAGACTTCGTACTTCTGTTGAACAAGCTGAAATTAATATTTCTGATGTTTGCGAGGATAAAGACTTTATTAAGGTTACGATTAGTGTCGGTGTAAGCGAATTTAATAAAGATATTACTGGTGAAGAATTATTCAGAAGAGCTGATAAAGCTTTGTATGATGCAAAAACTCACGGTAGAAATAAGGTTGTGATATTTGAAAATGAACAATAATTTTAAAATTACTTGTAAAGATTTAAACGATACTGCAAATTTGGCAAAAGAATTTGCAAAACATATTCAAAAGGGAGTTTTTGCCTGCTTGTTTGGAGAAATTGGTGCTGGCAAAACTGCATTTGTAAAATTACTTGCAAAAGAAATGGGAATTACGGATAAAGTTACAAGTCCTAGCTTTGTAATCTTAAATGAATACAAAACAGGAAATAAAACACCTTTTTATCATTTCGACTTGTATCGTTTAGAAAATACAGGAGTTTCTTCTATAAGCGATGAACTTAGAGAGTATTCAAAAGATGGTATCTTTACTTTCGTTGAATGGGCAGAATTTTCTGATGAACAATTACCATTTGATAGAATTGATATTAATGTTACTTACAATGATGACGATACTCGTAACTACGAATTTGTCGCAAGAGGCGAAAAATATAAAAATGTAATCGAAGGGTTAAACAATGATTTTACTTAATTTTGATACAGCTTTAAATAAAACTTATGTCGCATTATCAAAAGATAATGAACTTCTAACTTCTAAAATAGTAGAAAACACAGAAGATAATTACCACTCTGCATTTTTGCTTTCTACTATTAAAGAAGTTTTAAAAGAAAATAATTTAACTCCTAAAGATGTAAATTTGATTGGCGTTAATGTTGGTCCTGGAAGTTTTACAGGAATTAGAGCAGCTTTGACTGTTGCAAAAGTTATGGCTCAAGAATTGGGTATAAAAATTGTTCCAATCGAAAGTTTAAAAATACTATCAAAAATTAATCCATCAGAAAAACAACCTCTTGTTATTATGGATGCAAGACGTTCTATGGCTTATGTTTATAGAAATGGCGAGATAAAATTATTAAATCTTGAAGATACTAAAAAGATTATTGAAGAAAATGATTACCAAATAATTTCTGATAAAAGTATGGCAGAACATTTAGAATTAAATTCTATTATTTATGAAAATGATAATTATGATTTGGGCAAAATTTTGAATAAATTGGCTTACGAAAATAAGGATAAAGCTCTACTTCCGAATGAATTAAAGGCTTTATATATTCAACCACCACCAGTTTTCGGAAAATAAGTCTTTGATTAACTTTTGTAAAAATTTTTAGAAGAGCAGATTTTGGAAATTCAAAATTTGCTCTTTTTATACTTTTTCTTTGAAAATTTTTCACCTATCCAATTGACC
>DBIX01000047.1 GCA_002297005.1 Cyanobacteria bacterium UBA791
AAATAAAGTAATATTTTATATTATAAAGTTCATGGTCGTAGTAAATTACTATAATTTGTAAAAAACTTCTAAAACTATTAATTTTATTGATTTTTAGATTTTAAAAAAATTGTAAAAAATAAGTAGTAAAAAAATAGAAAATGTAGAAAAAATAAATTAACTAATAATCCATGTAAAAAACTCAAAATTTTTTACATAGTTTTTTACTTTTTGTATAATGAAGTTATGAGATTAAAAAATTTAAAGCTAAAAAACTATAGAAATTATTCAGATGAATCGCTAGAACTTAATAGTGGTAAGAATTTGATTATTGGTAAAAATGCTCAAGGTAAAACAAATATTTTAGAAAGCATTTATTTTTTATCTCATCTTAAATCAACAAGAACTTCTAATAATATGGAACTTCTAAAATTTAACACTCAAGTTATGGAAATTAATTCTGTGTTGGATAAAAATAATACAGATATTGATTTAAGTATAAAATTTGATGATGAGAAGAAAAAAGAATTAAAAGTAAATAATTTGAAAACAACTCCTAAAAATTTCAAAAATATTATTAAAACAGTTCTTTTTTCAACAAATGATTTATTACTTTTAAGAGGTGCACCTCAAGATAGACGTGATTGGTTAGATAGAGCCATATCACAAATTTATCCTATCTATGATGAAAAATTATCTAAATATGAAAAAATAAGAGTTCAAAAAAATAATCTTTTAAAAGATGAAAAATTTAATGATACCTTGCTTGATGTATATAATGAACAGTTAGCTATAACAGGCAGTAACATTGTATTTTTGAGAAAAAAATTTATAAAAGAAATTGAAAATGTAGCAAAAGAAAAACATTCAAATATTTCAGAGGGTGAAAACTTAAAAATTTACTATGTTTCAACATTTGAAACAGGCGAAAGTATAGAAGAAACTGCGGAAAATTTTAGAAAAGCACTTGATGAAAATAGAGAAATTGAAAGAAGAAAATATCAATCAGTAGTTGGACCACATCGTGATGATATAAGTTTTTGTATAAATGATACAGATTCAATAAAATATGCATCACAAGGGCAACAAAGAACTATTGTTTTATCTCTAAAAATGGCTGAACTTGATATTTTAAAAGATAAAATTGGAGAAACTCCAATTCTTTTGCTTGATGATGTTTTGGCTGAACTTGATGATTTAAGACAAAATTTCTTACTAAATTCTATTGGCGAAAATATTCAAACAGTTATAACTTCTGTTGATACTTTACTTTTTGATGAAGAATTTTTGAAAGATGTAAAAATATTCAAGGTTGATAACGGAAAAATTATAGATACTCTTTAGTTAAATATTCAATAATATCTGCACTTTCGTACATAACGTTACCTGTGTTTGTATCAACTATAAAAGGTACTTGACGCTTTTTACCTATTTTTAAAAGCTTATTAAAATTTTCATGCTCATTAATGTCTAATAATTTGTATTCAATATTATTACTGTCTAAAAAATCAATAACTTTTTTGCAATATGGACAAGTAGATAGATAGTATAAATTTATCATAATTTTCTCCTTTTATTTGATTTTAAAAATAAAATTATAAAATTTATATTGGATAATAGATTAATTTTTATTTAAAAATGTCGTGTTTAAAATATTTATTCAAATCTAACCATACCTTTTATGTCATTCTGAACTTGTTTCAGAATCTTACCAACGTAGTATGCTATAATTAATCTATGAAAAAATCTTATTTTGTATATATTTTAACCAATTTTGAAGAAACAACATTTTATATTGGAGTAACAAGTAATCTTCAAAAACGTATATGGGAACACAAGAATAAAATAGTAGAGGGTTTTACAGAAAAATATAACGTAGATAGATTAATATATTATGAACAAACAGAAGATGTAGAAACTGCATTAAACAGAGAAAAACAATTAAAACGTTGGCATAGACGATGGAAGATAAATTTGATAAAAGAATTTAATCCAGAAATGAAAGATTTATTTGAGAGTATCATTTAATTTATCTATTCCAAGCTGGTAAGATGCTGAAACAAGTTCAGCATGACAGTTTATTTATTGTCATTGCGAGTGAAATGAAGCAATCCAAAAATTTTGACCAATTATAGTTGGTAAAATTATATAAATTATTCATTATTAACAATTGTAAATACGAATTTAAAATGTATGAAACTCAAGTATAATGCACTATATGATATGATATGATATGAGGTGTTTTGTGTCTGAGTTTGGCAATTTTTAGACTTGTTTTTACTTACATGTATTATAAGTGTTTATTGTGTAGTAAAGGTAGGTAAGAATGAATATTAATACAAATCTAGGTGTAGCAAATCCAAATTTTGGTGCAAAAGTTAGAAAAAATAATACCTTAAATACGTTTATAGATGGAATGTCTGATTCTCAATATAAAACATATCAAAAAACTTTAAACAGATTAGAAAAGCTTTCTCCTGGAGATGTACTTGAAGTTTATTCAAAAGATAATAGTGGAGGCGGTAAAGCATATTTTCTACGTAATATAGATAAACCTAATTCTGAAACAAAAATCAATACTAGTTTAGGCGATTTTGCAGATGTTAAAGAATTTTTAAATATTCTAAAAAATGTAATAACTCCAAAAACAAAGGAAACAGATAAATTGTTAAAAGAACCTGCAACAAAGGATCAAAGATCTTTTGGTGAAAAGTTAAGTGATTTCTTTTCAAAAGGTGATGATAATGATGTTACAGCATACAGATATTAAAATAAAATATAGTGTAAGCTAAACAAAATAAAAATTAACAAAGGCGAAGCCATTGGCTTCGCCTTTCTGTTTAAAAAATTTACAGTAGGTCGGCTTTACTAAGCCGACATTTAACTTTATTTGTTAGATTTGTAAAAACCTTAAAAATGTAGTACAATAAGTACGCAAATTAAGGTATTAATTAAAAAAGAGGATAAAAAATGGATAATAAATTTGAATTAAATTTATCAACAGAAGAACTAGAAAAAAGAACTGATAAAGAATATTTAGCACCAAAAGTTTTATTAAAACCTGATGCTAAAGAATATTTAGAATTAGCTGATGGTGACAAACAAGCTGTAAAACATTTAGTTAAAACAGCTCAAATTATTGATGAAGTGTTTATGCAAATGGATAATGAAAACAACCTTGCATTCAAAAAATTCTTAGAAGAAGAAACTGCAAAAGGTAACAAGGATGCAGAATTATCATTAAAATTATTCAATGCTCAAAAAGGTATTTCTGGTATCGATATGATGTCAAATATGGTTACTCTTGCAAAAGGTCAAGAAGAAAGACCTGGAAAAGCTTTTTATCCAGCTGATTTAGATAAAGATGAATTTTGCAACATCTTAATTAAAATGTTGCAAAACGGTGAAAAAGATAAAGTAGCAAAGATTTTAAATCAACGTTCAATAGTAGAACGTGACGGTGACAAATTAAAAGCAATTGATTACTGTGATAAATTCAAAAAAGAATTTACTCAAATGGCAGATGAATTAGAAAAAGCATCAGAAGTTTCTACAAATGCTGATTTTAACGAATATTTAAAACTTCAAGCAAAAGCATTACGTGAGGCTGATCCTATGTTAGATGCTTATGCTGATAAAAAATGGGCAGAACTTCAAGACACACCTCTTGAATACACGATTACTCGTGAGCAATACGCAGACAGAATGACTGGTTTCGTTATGGAGAACGAAGAATTATTAAAACTTTTGAATGATGCTGGAATTGTTCCTCAATCAAAAGACTCACTAGGTTGCCGTGTTGGTATTGTTAACAAAAAGGGTACAGAAGATTTATTAGCAATCAAAAAATATTTACCAATGTTAGCTGAAAAAATGCCTTTGGCAGATAAATACAAACAAGTTATTTCAGCGGACGGTGATGCTAAACAAACAATGGTTGATGTTGATTTGATTTCACTTACAGGTGACGGCGGTTCATACAGAGGTGGAGTTACTTTAGCCGAAAACTTACCAAACGGTGATAAATTATCTCTAACAATTGGTGGTGGCAGAAGAAATGTTTACCATAGACAAATCAGAATAACTTCTCAACCAGAAAAAATTCAAAAAAGATTAAATGCAATTTTGGATAAAAAATTCCACGAATTGTACAACGAAGAGGCTGACCATTGGTTTACTATTGGTCATGAAAATGCTCACTCACTTGGACCAAAAGAGGGTGATGAGGGTTTAGGAAAATACAGAAACATTATTGAAGAAAACAAGGCTGATATGGGTTCTCTATCATTCCTAGATGATTTAGTAAAAGCAGGCATGTATACAGAAGATCAAAGAACACAAATTATTGTAAACTTCTGTACAAATTCTTTCTTAAAATCAAAACCTACAATGAACCAAGCACATAGAGTTCGTACAGTAATGCAAGCTAATTACTTTATGAAAGAAGGTGCTATCAAGGTTAATGATGATGGCAAAATTGAAATTGATATAGAAAAAGCAGTTCCAACAGCAAGAAAAATGTTGACTGAAATCATCGAGGTTCAATTATCAGGTGATTTTAAAACAGCTGAAAACTTTATCAATAAATACTTTGTATGGACAGATGCAAATGAAACAATTGCAAAAGAATTAAGAGAAGTAAGCAAAACTCTTAATGGCGTAGTTGTTTCACCACTTGAAGAAGAACTTTTGAAATGAAAATGTCATTGCAAACGAATGTGAAGCAATCCAAAAATAAAAATTATTATTAACTTAGGGGCGAAGCCAACGGCTTCGCCCCTGTTGTTTAATGAAATAATTTATTCAAATCTTGTCATACCTTTCATGTCATTCTGAACTTGATTCAGAATCTGACCAACGACCGCATTATCCATTCACCAACCTCAGATTCCGGATCGTAGTCCGGAATGACAAAGTATATTATTTATAACTCACTTATACAATTCATTTATCCCAATTCAGAAGCTTTTTGAGCTGTATTTTTGATAATTTCTTCAAACAATTTTGTGCTATTCAATTCTTTCATTGTGTTAACACCAACCTCTGTGCATCCGCCTTTTGTAGCTACGCTTGAAACAAGTTCAGGGACAGTTTTTGTACGGTTTAGAGTCATTTTAGCAGAACCAATTCCTGTTTGAATTGCTAACATAAGAGCTTTTTCATAGTCCATTCCAAGTTTTACACCAGCTTGAGCCATATCTTCAAAAATTTGATAGAAAAATGCTGGACCAGAGCCTGAAATTGCTGTTACTATATCTATTTGATTTTCAGGAACAGTAATAACTTTTCCAACTTGTGAAAGCATATCTGTTACAAATTTTTCTTCTTTTTCTGTTGCAAATTTGCCCAAACAAATTCCGCACATGCCCTCACTAACAAGCATTGGAGTATTTGGCATGACTCTTACAACTGGTGATTTGTCGACAATTTCTTCGATGTTAGAGGTTTTTACACCAGCAGCAATTGAAACGACTAATTTTCCGTTAATTTCTTCTTTTATTTCATTTAAAACATTTTTAATTTGATTAGGTTTTGTTGCAAGTATAATAATTTCTGAATTTTTTGCAACTTCTTTATTATTAGTGATAACAGTTATTTTTAAAGTTTTACTTCTATCAGAGGCAGATTTATCAGTATGAGTAGAGGCTAAAATGTCTGTAATATTTGTAAAACCTGAGTTTAAAAGTCCTTTTATAATTGCACTTGCCATTTCACCACAACCGATAAACCCTAGTTTTTTCATGCTTTTACCCCCATTGACTAATTTTTATTTTTTATTTAACATAATGATAATAATATAAATATAAACAAAAAGGAAAATATCATGAAACGCACACTAGAAGGTACAAAAGCAAAAAGACAAAAAGTTAGTGGATTCAGAGCTAGAATGGCTACTCCAGGCGGACAAGAAGTTTTAAACAGAAGAAGAGCTAAAGGTAGACACCAAATCGCTATTACTGCTAAAGAACGTGCTTAGTAAAAAATATAGACTTAAGAAAAAGTCTGCATTTACTGCTACTTATAAAATTAAGAATTCCTATTACAAAAATGGGATTGTACTTTTTGTTGGAAAGAAAAAGTGTGACGACGCACCTACAAGGGTGGGTTTTGTTGTGAGTAAAAAAACTCATAATAGGGCTGTTAAGAGAAATAGACTAAAAAGATTAATGAGAGAAAGTTATAGATTATTGTTGAAAGAAAATAATCTTGGAAATTCAAATGAATTTATGTCATTAATATTTATAGGTCAAAAAGAAGCTTTGGGAAGAAGTTTTGGGGAAGTTCAAAGAACAATAAAAAATCTTTTAGAAAGGGTTTAGGATGGACTTTGCACCTTTTAATATCAATCCAGATGATGTTTTACCAGATACGAAAAGAATGGTTTACCCATCAGGCTTGGATGATGCAGATAAGAGCCACGTTAGATATGCACAACCCTCTATAAAAACTCCTACTTTGACGATAATTGATGCTATATATAATGAAGATGGTGACGTGATAGTTTCCCCAGGACATTACGAATTGGCGTTGAGTGATGATTTTAATTTTTTACTTATTATGCAAAGTAAAAGAATTCTCGTAAAAATTCCTGTTTTCAAAATTGATTACGAAATGGAAGATACACAAAGCCAGTACGAGAAAAAAGTAAAACCGCCAAAATGGTATGAATTTAGAAAAAAAAGATTAGCGAAGAAAAAGAAAGATAAATTAATTAATTCTGGTATGAACCCTGAAAACCAGCAATTTTTGTACACAGAGGCGACTATTGAATGGTATGTTGATAAAGGATATTATTTAATAAAATACGAATCAGGTTCAGTAAGAGCGTGGGGAGCTATAAAGCAGAATGTGTTTGGAAACCAAACCTATTGATTTTTAAAGAGTCTTATGATAATATTGACTTGCAAAGACAGGAATAAAGGTGGTGAAAAACTAAATGCCAGAAATTAAAGTAGGTGAAAACGAAAGTATTGAAAGTGCTTTAAGAAGATTTAAGAAAAAAATCCAAAAAGCAGGCGTTTTATCTGAAGTAAAAAAACGTGAAAGATACGAAAAACCTAGCGTAAAAAGAAAAAGAAAATCTGAAGCAGCTAGAAAACGTAAAGTTTAATAATATAAAATAAAAAACACTTGAGTTTATCTCAAGTGTTTTTTTTATTGTGGATTTAAATATTAATTTTCTAACTGAATCCAATCTTCAGGAATTCTATCAATACGTTCTTCATCACAGTTAACAAACCAAGTTTTTGGTGTAATCACAAATTTTTCAGGATTCTCATTTAACCAAGCTCCCCACCATGAGAAAGAACTATTTGCTGTAATATTATGTTTACAGTTTTTCATAAGTTCTAAATCAAAATAACCCTCATTTGAAGAATTTATATCGACAATTGTAAGATGATAATTAAGGTTAAAATTTTCTCTAACCCAATCAATATCATCTGAAAAAATATAAAAATGAGGATTTTCAACTTTTTGAATAATTAAATTAATTGCATTTTTATAATAATCAAGAGAACAAATTTTAAAAACATTTTGTAAATTTAGGTAATCACCATGTCTAACGTGTAATGAAACTGCATTTGTTGACTTAATTTGTTCTAGCATTTTTTTATTTTCGTCGTTTAATTCAGTTTTTAAAGAAAAATCTTTTAGTAATTCTTTTCTAAAATTTTTAAAATATTTTTCAGTTTGAAAATAACCTTCAAAATAAACATTCTTTTTAAATTTCAAAAAATTTGGATTAAAATATTGCTCTTTTTTTTCTTTGGTAGTCTTATTTACATATTTTGGTATTCCAAAATAATTTCTTATACTTCGAGGAATATATAATTTATGCAATTTAACAAAAGGTAAACATTGTTTTTTTGTTGCAAAATGAGGTGTTAAGTAAAAATTTTGTAATTCATAAACTCTTTTTGCAACTGTATTTTCAGAGATATTTTTTACTTCTTCAAACCAAGATAAATCTAATAAAACTTCACACTTGTTAATCAAGGAATATGCTTTTGCAAAAGCATATTCAAACATTTGATTACCAAGTCCACCCATAATTTTTATTATTTGCATATTTTATATCCTATTTTCTATATCCTAAAATTTTAGCTGGAATTCCACCTACTATAGCGTATGGTGGTACATCTTTATTTACAAAGGAATTAGCTCCAATAACTGCTCCTTTGTGAATATGTACACCAGCTCCAATAGTTGAATTAGCACCAATCCAAACATCGTCTTCAATAATATTTCTTTCTTCTATAGAACATGTGTCAGCAAATCGCATAGGTTTTTCTGTTTGTTTATGATTATGATTACCAGTTACAATTACACAATGAGGTGCTATCATAACATATTTTCCAATGTTAATATTTCCACCATAAAGTACGCAATATGGATTTATTTGAGAGTATTCACCAATTTTTATTTTTGTATTTGGACCATTTTGTATTACAACACCCTCTGCTATAAAAGCTGTATTATCAATTTCTAATTTTCCTAAATTCTTTAAGATAACATTATCTGCAATCCAGTAATTATTAATAACCTTTTTTTGCTTTAATTTGTTTTTATTTAATATTTTTCTTTTATTTTTTTTTCTAATAATATCAATTAATTTTTGTACAAATTTTATACGCATAAATAACCTTTTTTAAACTAATAAATTTTAAATTTTTTCTGTAAAAGATATTTTCAAACCTAAAATTCTAAAAACTCTATAAAATTTTCTTTTTGAATATTCTTCTCTAATTGAAAATATTTTTTGAAAAAAGGTAGGTTTTGGTAAAGGTTGTGAATTTATTGAATCCTTTATCCTTTTTGGTACTTTTTTGTCAGATTTTAAAAAGTTTAAAATATTATTCTGCACATTTTCGGTATTTTTTAATAATTCAGGATTAACTTTACTGCTATTATTTTCATGCCAACGATATTTTACTAAAACTTCTTGTAAATTTTCAAAATTCATTACCCTAACAGCTCTTGACCAAAGTTCATAGTCTTCTGCAACTTTAAAATTTTCGTTATATCTTAAATTGTATTTGTCAAAATCAGCTTTTCTTAACATTACCGTTGGATTACCAATAAAACAACCTACGAAAAAATCTAATATTTTTGGATTTTTAGGATGAGTTATGACCGATTGTTCAGGAAAAGTTTCAAACCATGAGCCAACAACTGAAATTTTTTCATTTTTATCTAAAAAATTTACTTGTTTTTTTAATCTTTCTGGTAAAGAAATGTCATCACTATCAAATAAGGCAATATATTTTCCTGTTGCGGTTTCAAATCCTTTGTTTCTTGTCTTTGGTAGTCCTTGATGTTCTTGTTTTATATATTTTATTCTTTCATCCTTGTAAGATAAAATAACGTCTTCAACATTATTTGTTGAACCGTCATTGATAATGATAAATTCAAAATCAGTAAATGTTTGGTTAAGAATACTTTCTATAGCTTCTCTTAAATATTCTTCTTTTGTATTGTACACAGGCATTATTACTGAAACTGTTGGTAACATTGGTTAAACCTCTTATTTAATGTTCTCTTTAGGCAGAGATATTTCATTGTTTTTAAACCTTCGTTAGAATAAAAAACAACATATTAAATTCCTACTATTACTAGTAAACTATTAGTACAAATATTATAATAGTTAGAATTAGGTATGTCAATATTATAAAATATTGTTATGAAAGACGAGTTATTGTTTAAAATAGGGCAAAGTGTTCGATATTTAAGATTAAAAAAAGGAATATCTCAAGATGAATTAGCGTACATGGCGGA
Organism: Cyanobacteria bacterium UBA791; assembly: GCA_002297005.1. Classification (GTDB taxonomy): domain Bacteria; phylum Cyanobacteriota; class Vampirovibrionia; order Gastranaerophilales; family Gastranaerophilaceae; genus UBA791. The sequence continues at coordinate 9,757 of DBIX01000047.1, forward strand.
TTTGAATACTAATTCTATAAGCACGCTTGAGCGTGGCATAAACAACGTAAAAATAAAAACTCTCTACAAAATAGCAGAAGCTTTAAAAGTTGATATTATTGAAATTTTAAATTGTACTTTTTAAAGAAGATTTTTAAAATTCTCCAAAGATGTTTGTTCTAAGTTTTCAACAGCATTTTTTAAATTGTTTTGATAATTTTTATATTCTTCTTTTGTCATTTCAATTGCTTTTTGCATTGAATTTGCTAGTTGTTGATTTTCTTCGTATATCAAAGAATCTTTTTCTGTAAAATTATAAATATCTGCAAAAGTTTTATGAATAATGCAAGGTTTTAAAAATCCGTATATAAGTTGAAAACTTCCACTTGTTCCAGATTTTTTGTATCTATCTTGTGCTTTAACATCAGGATCAAGAAGCGGTAAAAAGAAATCCGATTTTTCCATTTCTTCGTACATTTCTTTATAATCTATACCACCTTTTATATCAATAAATTTGCTATATTTATCTTCAATGTTATTCAAATTTCCGTTACCAACAACAGTAATTTTAAAGTTTTTAAATCCGTTTTCAACTAAAGTTTTTGTTGCAGAAATTATTAAATTACCGTTTCTTCTTTTTTCATCTAAAGTTCCAACCATAATAAAATTAGTAATGTCGTTTTTGTCTGTTATTTTTACATCACCAAAATAATGTGGGTTTACGACGATATTTTCTAATTTATCATCTTTTGCTGGATTTGCTAAAATAATTTGTTTATCTTCTGGAGTTTCAAAAACCTTGTCTATATGGTGTTGAACAAAAACAGATTTTTCTTTTGGATATTTAATAATTTCTGATAAATCAGTTCCTTCTTCAAGATTATCGTAAACTCTTTTTGAGTTGAAAACCAAGTAACTTTCTTTATTAAAAGAATATTTATCAAAGATTTTTACAAGAAATTCTACACCAAATCTCCAAACTTTAATATTTTCTTTTATCTTTGAGTCAAAACCTGTAAAACCTCTTTTATTCATTAGGATTTCCACATTAAATCCTAAATCTTTTAGATATTTATAATATCCAAGTATAGTTTCAAAGTGACCACTATTAAACTCTATAATATAAGCAGTATTTGGTTTTACGTTATGATGCAAAAATTTAAATAAATTAAGGTATTCTAAATAGTATGAGGGATTAAAAAATTTTAATTTTATTTTTAAACCAAATAACTTTAAAACTTTTTCTTTATTTCCCATATAAAAAGTATTTCCAATAGATAAAATATTTTTTAAATTGACCACGTTGAAAACCTCATTTCTTAATGATAATCAATTTTAAACAGTAAAAGAAAATTTGTAAAGAATATATTTAACTCCTACTGTGGCAAATCTGGCAGATTATCAATAAAATCTGCTACACCTGTTTGGTTTGTTGTTGTTTTTGGTTTTAAAATTTTATTCAAAGTTTCTGATGTTTTATTTTGTATTGTATTTTGAACCTGTGATTGCATTTCGTTTGCAGTCGGTGGTGTATAAGTTCTGTTTGTTGTTTGACTAGGTTGCGTTGTTGAACCTGAAATACTGTTAGTAGTTGAAGAAGTACCAGTAGTTGAACTGCTTGAACCGTTTGTTGTTGGTGTAATTGTTGGGTTGGATAGCCATTTGAAAGATTTAATAGCTTTTGTTGATTCAATATTACCATTCAAAATAACTTTAAATTCTTTTGTTGCACCTGATTGTTTTGGTGTTAAATCAGGCAACATAGAAACATTTTCACCATAAGGATTTGTTGTCATTTGATTAATCATGCCAGCTGTAATACTTCCGAATTTAGGCATATATGATAAAAGTTTGTTGAATGAAAATTCTCCAACTGGTCCAAGAACTTCGACTACATCATTTGAAAGTCTACCAAGCATTGTTGCTCTAATATTATTATTCAAAAGATTATAGCTACCTGTTAAATACAAGCTCATTGCTGGACCTGAAGTTTTAAAGGTATTAATATTTGCCCAGCCACCTGAGAAGGATATTTTACCTTTAATATATTTAAAATCACCAGTCTTTTTGATAGAAACAGCTTTGGTAATTGAACCTAAAGAGTTTTTAAGCAGGTTATTACCAAGAATATTTTGTGCATAAAGTAAGTTTTCTAACTTACCAAGAGTACCCATTTGACCATTAGAAATGATAAAGGTTGTATTACCTCTCAAGGATTGCATCATTTGAGCTTCTGTACCAGCGATAAGTCTTATATTATTTGCATCAAAGTCCATAGCACCATTAATAAGGTTTCCGATACCTGTAAAATCTCTCAAGGCTGGTTCTGAACTCAAACCTCTACCTTGCATATCAAGTTTAAGATTACCAAAAACCATATTATAAGATGCATTACCAGCAATCTTACCGCCGTAAGAATATCCAACAATATTATTTAATTTAAGAGAATTATCATTGATAACAAAGTTAGAAGTTACGTCAGAAGCTTTTAAGCCACCCAATGAGAATAAAGCTATTTTGCCTTTACCATTTGACAAGGTTACACCCAAATCTGTACCTTGACCTACTGAGTTTTGAGGAAGATTTGATAGAGCAACTAACAAGGTATCAAGGTTAATTTTTTGTGCATCTAAGTTCATTGACTTAATTCTAATACCTTTATTAAAGTTATTATCAATTACTGTTGAAAATCCCATGTTAGAATCAGAAACAGTTAAGTATGGGCAAGATGCATTGATAGTATTTTTATTAACATTTACGTTTAAGTTTTTAACGTTTGTTTTCAAACTTGGGAAGGTTGCTTTTGGTATAGAAATTTGACCAAGTATAGACGGATTTTTTGTACTTCCGTGAACATTCAAATTGCCAACAATTTGTAATTTAGAACCTTTTAAACTTGGTATTGAGATGATAAGAGAATTTGGCATACTAACTTTTAAGATATTGATATATGGGTATTTATTTTGAAGATTACTAATTCCACCTGTAACAGAGGCAATTTTAGTCGAACCGCTTAAATTAGAATTAAAGTTTTCTGTTAATCCTCTATTTGTGTTTAAAGCATTCAAGCTTATGTCATTAATTTTTAGATTATTATTAGCTAAATTCATTGATGCGTTTAATAGAGTTGTTTTATTTAATAGAGAATTTACTGTTCCATAAGAAATATAGTTTGTTGAATTAGCCAAGGCTTGAGCTGTGATTGTTTGAGTATCCAAATTACCTTTAACTTTTAAAATCATAGGTATTTTACCAGAGGCTGAAATATCTTTTCTAAATTCTTTTGGAACAATACTTTTTAAATCTTTAGCTAAAATAAGTCCATAAACTTCTATATCAACATTATTATTTTTCTTATCAGCGTAATTAGAAACTTTTCCTTTAAAATCAATTTTTGAATTATTAAAGAAAATAGCTGATGGTTGAATGTAGAAATTTTTATTATCAAAAGACAATTTTGTAGATGGAAGAGAGTAATTTCCAAAATCAGGTGATTTAATTCTCAAGCCTGTTACCAAAACTTTTCCATCAATTTTATTATCCTTAGTGAAAGTTATATCAGAAGATCCTTTAGTAAGAATAACACTTGTTTTCATAGGTTTGTTGTAAAGGTTTATGTTTTCAAGCAAAACATTAATTTGTGGTTTTGTTTTAGAAAGATTACCTTTCAATTTGCCGTCAATAGTAACGATACCAGAATTGATATTATTATCTTTCAATACGTTTAGCATACCAAATGTAGCCATTAAACCTTTAAGAGAAAGTCTATCAGCTTTAAGATTCAAGTTTGCATAAGCGTTAGAATTAATTGCACCAGTAAGTGAGATTGGTGCACCATTTACATAAGCAGAGGCTTTTCTAATATCAATTTGATTTCTTGAAAAATCAATATCTGAATTAATATTTTTTACTGCAATATTAAACAAATTATAGAAAACATTTGCGTTATCAACTTTTAAATATCCGCTTGAATTAATTTTTTTAAAATCACTTTGGATATTAAAATTAGCTCTTAATGTACCGTTAGCAGAAATTCCTTTAATATCGTTCATTCCAAATATAGGCAAGAAAGAACTTACAATATCAAACATGTTTGATAAAGAAATTTTATCTGATTTTGTTGTTAAATCGATATACTGATTTTTGCCGTATTTATAATATCCGTGAACATTGATATTTTCTGTTTTACTTGTATTCAAGTTTGAATCTATAGAAATTTTATTACCAGAAAAAGCTGTTTTAATATAACTTTGAGGTAATTGAGAACCTTTTACCTTTAGAGAAAGTCCAGTTATATCAAGCGTTCCGTCTGTTTTAATATCATCAATATCGCCAGTTAATTTTAAATCAGCCTTAATGTTTGCCATTAAATTGATTGTTTTTAAAGCTTTTAAGTAATATAAAATATCAACTTTTTCTTGCGAATTAGAGGCTTCTTCTGTAGGTTCAAAAGTTGGCATAACCTTTGAAAATAGGTTTATGTCGTAATTTATGTGTTCTTCTTTATCTAAAAGAATTTTACCAATAGCAGAAATTTTAATTTTATCATTTAAGACAAAATTAGAGATTTTAAAGTTATCACCTGTTAATGTATAAAATTTATTTGTTTGAGAATCAACTAGAGAGATAGAATATTTTTTTACATTAATTACAGGCATGATGTCTGAAAACTTTAACCCTAAAGGAAGTTCTGTTGAAACCTCTTCAGTTGTTTCTTTGTTTTCATCTTTTTTCAAGAATTGTTCTATATAAAAAGTTCCGTCTTTTTCTATTTTCATTCTTAAAATGATATTATCAGCACTAATTGAATCTACAATAATATGTTTAGTTAAAAGTGGAAGAAGTGATAATTTAACATCAGCATTTTTTAGTTGAAAAAACTTTTCATTGTTTGGATAGAAAATATCTATTCTACTTGCTTTTAAGCCGGCAGAAAAATTCCAACCTGTCGAAAGTTTAATATCTTCTGTGTTTACGATAAATCCTGTACTATCAAGAATAGCTTTTTTAATTTGTGGTTCGTATTTATTTAAGTCAACACAATTTGGTAGTACAAAAAGAAAAGCCAAATATAGTACTGAAAGTATTGAAACTAAAGTAATAGAAAATATTTTTAAAAACTTCTTCATAGAGTCCTCGTTGATTAATGTTTAAAACGTGAAAAAACTTCTACATCAATATTATCAAGAATATCTTCAAAGAAATATGCACATGATGCTACCATTGAGGCATTATCTGTACAATATTTTAATTGAGGAATAAATGTTTTGTAACCCTCTTTTTCAAGGTCAAGAAATACTTTTCTAATTTCTGAATTAGCTGCAACCCCACCAGCTAGAACTACTTGTTTATATGGATATTCAACAAGTGCTAATTTAACTTTTTTAAGTAAAGTTTGAGCTATACAATTTTGGAAAGATGCACAAAAATCTTCTTTAGAAAAATCTTGACCCTCAAGAGCTTTAATTTGTCTTAATGCTGCCGTTTTAAGACCGCTAAAACTGAAATCATAACCATCAACTTTTGAAATAGGAAAATGGAAAGCATGAGGGTTGCCTTGTTGAGCCATTTTATCTAATTTTACGCCCCCAGGGTATGGAAGACCTAGTAATCTTGCAACTTTATCAAAAGCTTCGCCCACAGCATCGTCAATAGTTTCGCCAATGATGTTGATGTCCTTGTGTGATTTAACTTCAATAATTTGTGTGTGTCCACCACTTATTAAAAGTGCCATATATGGTGGTTTTAAATCTGTATCAATATAATTTGCACAAATGTGAGCTTTCAAATGGTTTACACCTATAAAAGGTTTGTCATGAACTAGAGCAAGTGTTTTTGCTGCATTCAAGCCTACAAGTAAACAACCAACTAGCCCTGGACCTGTTGTTCCTGCAAAAGCTGTTATATCTTCAATGTTTAATTTTGATTGAGCTAGAGCCTCTTCTATAACAGGGTTTATTGCATTTAAGTGTTCTCTTGCTGCAATTTCTGGAATAACGCCACCGTATTCTTTATGAATATCAATTTGCGATGCAACTACATTTGCAATAACTTCTCTACCATTTTTTACAATAGCACAAGCTGTTTCATCACAACTTGATTCTATCGCCATAATATAGTTGTCTTTATTTGAACCCTCGCAAATTTCTACTTCTTTATCTGAAAATAATGTATGTGCAATTTTTGACATAATATCCTCTTAATATCAAATATTTTAATATTTGTATTATAATACAAATATGATATTTTTAGATAAAGCAAAAATTAAAATAGAATCAGGTCGTGGTGGCAACGGAACAGTAGCATGGCGACGTGAAAAATATGTTGATAAAGGTGGTCCAGCAGGTGGCGACGGCGGAAACGGCGGAGATGTTTATTTTGTTGGTGATGAAGACTTATCAACACTTTTAGACTTTAAATATAAATCAATCTTTAAAGCAGAAAATGGTGATAATGGTAGAATTAAAAACCAAATCGGAAAATGCGGAAAAGATTTGTATATAAAAATTCCTGTGGGAACAGTAATTAAGGATGCTAAAACAGGTAAAATTATTGGTGATATAACTCATCATGAGCAAACGCTTTTGGTTGCAAAAGGTGGCCGTGGCGGTAGAGGTAATGCAAGATTTGCTACTGCACAAAAAAGAGCTCCTCAATTCTGTGAACCAGGTGAAAGCGGTATTACTCGTGAGCTTGATTTAGAGTTAAAATTGATTGCCGATGTTGGTTTGATTGGTATGCCAAATGCTGGTAAATCAACTTTGATTAGTGCAATTTCTGCTGCAAAGCCAAAAATTGCAGATTATCCATTTACAACTCTTGTTCCAAATCTTGGTGTTGTAAAGAAAAGAACAGGTGATTCTTTTGTTGTTGCTGATATTCCAGGGTTAATTGAGGGTGCAAGCGAGGGTATTGGTCTTGGTCATGAATTTTTAAAACACGTGGAAAGATGTCGTTTCTTACTTCACTTGGTTGATTTGACATCAGAAGATCCAATGGATAACTATTTTAAAATTAATGAAGAGCTTAAAAAATATTCTGAAAGTTTATACAACGAATATCAAATCGTTGTTCTAAATAAAGTAGATGCTGTTGATGAAGAAATCAAAAATCATTATCACGAAGAATTTAAAAAACTTGGCAAAGATGTATTTGTAATTTCTGCTGCAACTCATCAAAATCTTGATGCTTTAGTTAATTTTGTTTCAATAAAAGTTGATGAAATTGAAAAACCTGAAATTAAAATAGAAGTAGAAGAAGACTTAGATGCATATAATAACGATGATAGTGCGTTTACTGTTCAAAAATTTAAGGATACTTTTGTTGTAGATGGTGGCAAAATTAGACGTTTGGCACAAGTTTCTGATGATAGAAACAGACAACAAATGATTAGACTTCAAAATATTTTAAAATCAATGGGTGTTTTTGAAGAATTAAGAAAACAAGGCATAAAAGACGGTGACACAATCGTTTTAGGTCACTTAGAACTTGTTTATTACGATGATGAATATTATGAAGAAGAAATTGCAGAAGAATTTAATCACGAATTAAGTGATGAATTTGAAGAAAATGAATAAAACAAAAAGGCGGTTTTTAAAAACCGCCTTTCAAATGTTAAACTCCTTAAAGACTATGCAATGCCTAATTGACGCATTACACCGATTTTTTTACCCATTTGTCCATTACTTGTTTGAACAGCACCGTCTTTGATACCTAAGCCAACTCTGCTGTCGTCACCAAAGTTACCGAATGGATTTCCACCATCAGCACCTGCTTTTTTTACAGGAGATACAGGTTGGAATTGTTGAATACCATTGATACCTTTTATCTTAGAAAATGGATTAATTGCATTAAATTCCATATTTTATCCTTTGTGTTTACTGCTTACATAGTTATAAACATGATTTTGACTGAATTATTGCCTTTTTTGATAAGTAATATTAAGATTTGTTACATTAAAGTTGTGTTTGTATTATAATCGGTTTATAAACTTAATGAAAAGTGAGGTATTTATTATGTTAATGAACGGTAAAAAAGGTATTATATTTGGTGTTTCAAACACTCATGGTATCGCTTATGGTATCGCAAAAGAATTGTTTGATCAGGGTGCAGAAATTGCTTTCACTTATGCTGGTGAAGCTATGGAAAAAAGAGTTAGACCTATCGCAGAAGGCATGAATTCAAAACTTATCATGAGTTGTGATGTTACTAACGAGGAAGAAGTAAAAGCAGTTTTTGCTGAATATGAAAAAGTTTATGGTAAATTAGACTTTATGGTTCACGCTGTTGCATTTGCGAACAGAGAAGATTTAACAGGTGAATTTATCAATACATCAAAACAAGGTTTTGATACAGCGTTAGGCGTAAGCTCATACTCATTAATTAGTTTATGTAGAGAAGCAAGACCATTGATGAATGAAGGTGCTTCAGTTATTGCTCTTACATATTTAGGTTCAGAAAAATATGTTGCAAACTATAACATTATGGGTGTTGCAAAAGCTACATTAGAAGCTTCTATGAGATATTTAGCAGTAGATTTAGGAAAAGTTGGTGCAAGAATCAATTGCTTATCAGCTGGTCCAGTTAAAACACTTGCTGCAAAAGGTATCGGCGGTTTCGATAAAATGTTGAAAGCAGCTATCTTAAAAGCTCCAATGCATAGAAACGTTACACTTGAAGACATTGGTAAAACTGGTGTTTACTTATGTAGTGATTTATCAAGTGGTGTTACAGGTGAAGTTCTTCACGTTGACTGTGGTTGTCATGCTGTATACACTTCTATTGAAGAAATGGAAAAGCTTTCAGCTGAATAATAAAAGATTTTATTCGATAATAAAAAAGATACCGTTTATAAGCGGTATCTTTTTTTATTTATTCAAAACATTTTCTTAAATAATTCTTTCGCCAGTTTTTTCATTGAAGAAAAACATTTTTTTGCTATCAATATTTAAAATTAAATTACCATCCAAATCATATTTTGCTGGAAGTTTTGCACAACATTTGCTATCTCCAATATTAAAATAAGCAATTTTTTCACTTCCTAAAAGTTCTGTCATATCAACAGATACTCCCATTTTAATATTACCCTCAGGATTTATCATATCTTCTGGTCTAATACCTATAACAACTTTTTTGTTGTTAGAAAGAATCTCCATAACCTCTTTAGGCAATTCTAATTTCATATCACCGAAAACAAGAGTATTGTTTAAAATTGGACAAGTTACAAAATTGATTTGAGGTGAGCCGATAAAACCCGCAACAAACATATTTGCTGGATTATTGTAAATGTTTTCAGGTGTATCAACTTGTTGGATAACGCCTTTATCAAGTACAACAATTCTATCACCCATTGTCAAAGCTTCTGTTTGATCGTGAGTTACGTAAATGAAAGTTGTTTGCAATTTTTCGTGCAATTTTTTGATTTCAGCTCTCATTTGAACTCTTAATTTTGCATCCAAGTTTGATAAAGGTTCGTCCATTAAAAATACTTTTGGATTACGAACAATAGCTCTACCCAAGGCAACTCTTTGTCTTTGACCACCTGAAAGTTGTTTTGGTTTTCTGTCTAAAAGTTCTTCCAAATCAAGAATTTTTGCTGCTTCTTTTACTTTTCTATCGATTTCAGCTTTTTTAACTTTACGCATTTTTAAACCGAAAGCAATATTTTCATAAACAGTCATGTGTGGATATAGTGCATAACTTTGGAATACAAAGGCTATATCTCTATCTTTTGGGTGAACATTGTTTACCTTTTTATCGCCAATATAAAGTTCACCACCAGAAATTTCTTCTAATCCTGCAATCATTCTTAGAATAGTTGATTTGCCACAGCCTGAAGCTCCAACAAGTACCAAAAATTCTTTATCTTCAATGTCTAAATTTACACCGTTGATAATGATTTTTTTGTTATCATAAGATTTTTTTATATCTTTTAAAACTACTTTACTCATTGCTAATAGATTGTGAAGCCTTTTCTGTAGGTATAATAAAACTGTATACTGTGCCTTTTTCAGGTTCAGATTCTAACCACATATTACCTTTTAAAATTTTGATTATGTTTTTAACGCTAAGGAAAGAAATTGAGTTTACAATATCTTTTCTGTTAGGTCTTTCAACTTCAATATATGGTTCAAAAATGTTGTCTAATTCTTCTTGAGTTAAACCAATACCAGTATCTGTAAATTCGAATAACAAGAAACCTTTTTCAAGAGAATCTTCTTGTGGTACAAGGCTCTTATCTTCTAGAATTTCTTTATCTGGATATTTAACTTTAATATCAATAGTGCCGTCTTGAGTTGATTTGATAGCACATTCTAAAATGTTATTAATAATTGATTTTAATAATTCATCTTCAGAATAAATTGTTCTTTTAATATCATCTTGAACTTCTAGATTATATTTAATATTTTTATCTGCCATATCATTTTCATAGTGCTTGATGCAACCTCTCAAAACATCAATACAGTCAAAATATTGAAGATTGTGAGCAATCAAACCAGATTCTGTTCTAGATAATTCAATCATTTTATCAATTAAATATAATAAATCAGTTGAATTTTTGTGAATGATTTTAATATATTTTTCAGTTTTTTCGTCTAATTTACCACATAATCCGTCTAATAAAGCTTTTGAAAAGCCGATAGAAGATTGTAATGGGTTTTTTAAATCGCTTGATAAATTAACTAAGAACGCATTTTTATTCTTGTTAATTTTTTTAGAACTTTCATATTCTACAAAAATATTTGTTAAAGTTTTGTAGTTTTGAGTGTTTTCTCTCATCAAAACAAGATAACCCTTGTCGTGTTTTCTTGCAGTAAATTCAAAAAACAAATCTTTATTGGTGTCTTTATTTGTTTTTAAAACAACTTGCTTACCTGTTTCTGTAACTTTTTTGATAAGCATAATAGCGTTTTCAAAAATATCGTTGATGTTATAGTTTTGGAATTCTTCTTTAATGTCAGACAACATTTTATCGGCAACATCATTTGTCATAATAAAATCGCCGTCTTCGTCTATTAAAACCAAACCGTCAGGTAAAAAATCAGTTAAATCTGTTTTTTCACTTCTAAATAAATTTGATAAGAAATCTTTTAAACTCATACGCATATAATACCATGAATTTAAAATTGGGGCTTTTTGTATATTAAGTTTTGTTAAGTTTTAAAAATAAAGTAGCAAAAATTTTTTTGTTTACTTTTAAAGCATGTGTAAACAGAAGAGAAAAACAGAGGAAAAAATGACAGAGATTAACAAATTAAACGGTGTGCAGAATGTACATACGCAAAAAATGAGTGAATTATCAAAAAAAGAAAAACCTCAAATTAACACATTTGAAATAAAAGATTTAAAGAATATGGCATCAGAAGCTTTAGGTCGTTCTCAAGTTACAGCACAAGTTGATAACCACGAAAACAATGTTTTATTTATGTTAAAACATCCTGATCAAGTAAAGCAAGCAAATGCATTTTTTGATAACACTTATGAAACATTAAAAAACAGTAATGTTGAAGATGCTTACGAAAAAGCAACTCAATATACTGGTGCATTTAAAGACGAATTTTTAAGCAAATAGTAAGACAAAATTAAAAGATTAAAACTAGCCGAAATAGATATTAGCTCTGAATAGCAGAGCTTTTTTAGTGCCAAAAAATATGGCTATTTATTAAGTTATGTTAAGTTAGAATTAACAGAGTATATACTCAACTTTACAATTCTTCATATAAGGGTTGAAATTTTATGTCAAACATGATATATTAAGTATATACAGTTTTGAATGTGATTAAAACTTAATAAAAGTTCACATTAATTTCCACCCCAATACCGTTTAACATTGACTAACACAAAACCAGAGATGATTTCGTGACGGTTGACTTTTGTCTGCCGAAACTACCCCTCTCTAGGTCTACTTTCTAATGCTATTTTTACCTACCACACCAGATTATAAGGAGTTTAACCTATGTACCAATGCCCTACTTCTCAAGAAAACTTTACTAACCCTGCAAAATGTTCTTTAGTTGAACCAGATTTCAATTTATCTTCTTACATTAGACAAATTTCTTCTTATCCAGCTTTATCAATGTCTGAAGAAAGAGCTTTAGCTCAAAAAGCTCAAGACGGTGATGTTGAAGCTAAAAAACAATTAGTTCAATCTAACTTAAAATTAGTTATTACTATTGCTAGAAAATCAATTCACATGTCTAATTTACCAATGGTTGACCTAATTCAAGAAGGCAACTTAGGTCTTATGATTGCTGTTGAAAAATTCAACTGGAAATTAGGTTACAAATTTGCAACTTACGCTTCTTGGTGGATTAAACAATCTATGTTCAAAGCTATTTCTGAACAATCTCATTGCATGAGAATCCCTGTATATATTCAAGAAACATTATCAAAATTCTCAAAAGTTAAATCAGAAATGGAAAGACAATACAACTGCCAAGTTAAAACTGATGATGTAGCTAAAAAAATGAATATTTCTTTAGACAAAATCAATTCATATCTATCAGCTTACAACAAACCTGTTTCTATTGAAGGTGGTTTTGAAAGCAACGACGGTAGCGACTTATTAATCGCTGACATTTTAGAAGATGAAAAAGCAAATGTTTACGCAAATGCTGAATATGAAAACTTAAAAAATGATATTGAAATTGTTGTTTCAACATTAAAAGAAAGAGAACAAGATGTTGTTAAAATGCGTTATGGCTTAGACAATTTTGCTAAAAAAACTTTAGAAGAAATTGGAAATATGTATGGCGTAACAAAAGAATGCATTAGACAAACTGAATTAAGAGCATTGAAAAAAATGAGATTAAATGCGGCTGACACATTAGTAAATTATTTACAATAATTATCAAAAAAATATTACTTTTCATGTTATCATTGATAATATGAAGAACACGGCTAACCAACACTTACAACCAAAAACAACAAAAATAAATAATGAAAACCATCTAGAAATTGGTGGTTGTGATTTAGTAAATCTGGCGAAAGAGTATAAAACACCTTTATATATCGTTGACGAGGAAACTTTAAGAAGTATATGTAAAGATTACAAAAGAGCTTTTGACTCATACGAGAATACGGTACAGTTCTTGTATGCTTCGAAAGCTCTTTGTACTAAAGCTATTTTTAAAATCATTTCATCTGAAGGTTTCGGTTGTGATGTTGTTTCAGAGGGTGAATTATATACAGCACTTTCTGCTGGTATGAAACCTGAAAATATTCTATTTAACGGTAATAACAAGTCTTATGAAGAACTTGAATATGCTGTAAAATCAGATATGGGAAGATTTTCTGTTGATAATTTCTTAGAATTATCAAACTTAAATGAAATTGCAGAAAAAGAAAATAAAATTGTAAATATATTTATTAGAATTACTCCGGGGATTGATTGTTGGACTCATGATTACATCAAAACTGGTAAAATTGATTCAAAATTTGGTTTTAATATGTCACAAATTGATGAAGTTATCGAACTTCTTCAAAACAAATACAAAAATCTTAAATTAAGAGGTTTGCATGCACATATTGGTTCTCAAATTTTTGAAACAGAATGTTTTAAAGATGAAGTAGAAATTTTAATAAAAGAGTATGCAAGATTAAGAGAAAAATATTCACTTGAATTTGATGAAATGAATATAGGTGGTGGCTATGGTATTAAATATACAGAAGAAGATGCTCCATTATCAATTTATGATTTAGGTGAAGTTGTAATTTCTGCAATAAACGAAAATTGTGAAAAATATAATATTAAAAAACCAAAATTATATTTAGAACCAGGAAGAAGTACAATTTGCACTTCTGGTGTAACAATTTACAAAATCGGAAATATAAAACATATTCCAAACGTAAGAACTTATGTAGCAGTAGATGGTGGGATGACGGACAATATTAGACCTGCTTTGTATGGTGCAAAATATTCTGCTGTTCTTGCAAACAAAATGAACTCAGAAGAAGAACTTAAAAAAGTTAGAGTTGTTGGCAAACTTTGTGAATCAGGCGATATTTTAATTGACGAAATTGAATTGCCAAATCCTCAAAAAGATGATATTTTATGTGTTTTCAATACAGGTGCATATAATTATTCAATGTCTAGTAACTATAACAGGGTGAAAAAACCTGCCATGATACTTGTAAATAATTCTCAATCTGATATTATAGTAAAGAGAGAAACTTTTGAAGATTTAACTCGTAACGACATTATACCAAGAAGGTTTGAAGACTAATGATAGACGCTCTTTTCGATACTTTTAATTCTCAAGTGCCAAAGTTGGATTTATCTTTTAACCTGCTTAATATTTCTGAAATTTTAATTATAAGTATTGTCGTTTTTGCGTTTTATAAAAAATTTATTAAAAATACTCAAGCTGAAAAACTTGTAAAAGGACTTTTGTTTTTAGCTTTTGGGTGGATTTTAGCAGAGGTTTTAATTAGAGTTGATTTAATAATTCTTGGTGTTTTCTTAAAATCACTTATTACTCTTATTTCCTTGAGTTTAATCGTAATCTTTCAACCGGAATTGCGTAGATTTTTGAGTTATTTGGGTCAAGTTGATTTTATGAATAAATCCTTTTGGGATAATTCTCATCACCAAGAAGCTACGGTTGATATTGTTAAAGAAATTATTGAAACAGTTAAATATCTTTCAAAAACAAGAACAGGGGCATTGATTGTATTTCAAAATGAAATTGATGCTTACACAACTTCTGATGTTGGAACAACCTTAAATGCCGATATTTCAACTGAATTGTTATTAACAATTTTCCATATCAACACTCCATTACACGATGGTGCAGTTGTTATTAAAGGTAATAAAATTATTGCAGCTGGTGTGCTTTTGCCACTAACTGAAGATCCAAAATTAAGTTGGAAATATGGAACTCGTCATAGAGCAGCAATTGGTATGAGTGAAGTTTCTGATAGTGCTTGTCTTGTTGTTTCTGAAGAAACTGGAGACGTTTCAGTTTGTCTTGACGGAACTCTTAAAAAATACGAAGATTTAACTACTCTAAAAACTGATTTAGAAAAGATTTTAGGTGTTAAAGAAGAAACTGAAGAAGACAAGAAAACAATTTTTAAAATTAACAATGTAATTACAGTTAAAAAATCAAATAAACATAGTCACAACTAAACTTGAAAGAATAAAAGAATGATAGCAATGAAAAAACCTGAAAAAAAACAATTATCGTTAGCACAAAAGATTAAGTTTTATATTGCCAAATTCTTTTTCGTCACATTAGGTGCGTTAATTGCAGCTTTTGCTTTAGAGGGTTTTTTAATACCAAATGATATTATTGACGGTGGTATTATCGGTATTTCAATGATGGTAAGTTATATAACTAAGTTTAACTTAGGTTTGATTATCGTTTTATTCAATTTACCATTTTTATTCTTAGCCTTTAAGAAAATGGGCAAAATGTTCGTATTTACTGTACTTTTTGGTGTATCAATGTTAGGTATTTTTGTAAACCTTATACATAATACACAAGTTACAGAATCTGATTTATTAGCAACAGTTTTTGGTGGTATTATTTTAGGTTTTGGGGTTGGTCTTATTCTTCGTAATGACGGTGCTCTTGACGGTACAGAAATTCTTTCTATTAGACTTGCTAAAAAATTCGGTTTTTCTGTTGGCGAAATAATCATGTTCTTTAATTTCTTTATTTATTCGGCAGCAGGATTTTTATATGGTTGGGATAGTGCAATGTATTCTATCTTAACTTACTTTATTGCTTATCGAGTTATTGATATTGTCCTTGAGGGTTTAAACAGTTCAAAATCAATATACATTGTCACAAATTTTGCCAAAGAAATTGGTGATTCTATTATAAAAGAATTGAATATAAGTGTTACTTATATGAAAGGTAAAGGCGGATATTCAGGAAAGGAACAAACAATTATTTATTGCGTAGTTTCTCGTCTTGAGGTCGCTAAAATTAAGACTCTTATTAGAGAAAATGACCCGACTGCATTCTATTTTATACAAGATGTTCACGAGGTTGAGGGTATTCGTGTTAAGAAGAAATAACAACTAGACAATTTTTTCTTATTGTTATAATATTAAAAATATAATAAAAAAAGGAATTTAAAGGATTTATCTATGGCAACAGCAGGAAAACATTCAGATACTATACCTATAGAGGTTTGCATTTTAACAGCAGATCACGATATTAAAGGAACAGTACACGTTTCAAAATATACTAATACAAATCGTGAATTAACAGATTTGTTGAACGATAGAGAACGTCGTTTCTTGGCTGTAACTAATGCAGAAATTTATTCAAGAAATTCTACTCAAGCTCCTCGTAGATATAATTTCTTAGAAATTCACATGGATTATGTTTTAATGGTTCATCCATCTGCTCAAGCAGTATTTAAAGAATCTGCAAAAGCTCAGGATGATATTCAAAGATTTAGAGATTTGAGAATGAAATTAAACCAAACTAAACCTTTCTAGGTTTAGTTTTTTTGTTTTTTATATATTTATGAAAGGGGATTATTTTGAAAGTTTTAGTAACAGACAAAATTAATGATATTGCGTGCAAAATTATAGAAGATGCAGCAGAAGTAGTTGTAATGCCAACTCAAACAGAAGATGAGTTAGTAAAAATTATTGGCGAATATGATGCTTTAATGGTTAGAAGCCAAACAAAAGTTACAGCAAAAATTATTGAAGCTGCAAAAAATATGAAAATTATTGGTAGAGCTGGTGTTGGTGTTGATAACATCGACGTTAATGCTGCTACACAAAAAGGTATTATTGTTGTAAATTCCCCTGATGGAAACACAACTGCAGCTGCTGAACATACATTAGCTTTAATGATGTCTATGATGAGAAATATTCCTGCTGCTTGTAAATCAACAAGAGAGGGTAAATGGGAACGTTCTAAATTTACTGGTACAGAAGTTCAAGGTAAAACTCTTGGCGTTATCGGGTTTGGTAAAATTGGTTCTTATGTTTCTAAAGTTGCACTTGCTATGGGCATGAAAGTTTATGTTTATGACCCATTTGCTACTGAAGAATATGTTAAATCTATGGGTGCAGACTATGTTAAAGATTTAAACAATTTCTGGGGCTTATTTGATGTTTTAACAGTTCATGTTCCAAAAACTCCTGAAACACTTAATTTGGTAAACGCAGAAACAATTGCAAAAATGAAAGACGGTGTTAAACTTATTAACTGTGCAAGAGGTGGAATTATCAACGAAAACGATTTAAAAGAGGCTTTAGAAAGTGGAAAAGTTTCATCTTGTGCTATTGATGTATACGTTGACGAACCTGAAATTACAAAATGTCCACTTTTAGGTGTTGAAAAAAATATCGTGCTAACACCTCACTTAGGAGCAAGTACTTCAGAAGCTCAAATTAACGTTGCAGTTGATGTTGCAAACCAAATTAGAGATGTATTAAAAGGTGGTTCAGCTCTTCATGCTGTAAATATTCCGTCTTTAAAACCTGAAAAATTAGAACCCGTTAAGGATTATATGGAATTGGCTTCACAAGTTGGTTCTATTGCTCAACAAATTTCTACTGACAATATGAAAGCTTTAGAGATTTCTTTCAAAGGTAATTTAGCAGATTTAGATACTGCACCTCTTGAAACAGCTATTTTGAAAGGTATTTTTGGTTCATACTTACAAGATGTAAATTTCGTAAATGCACCAATTATTGCTAAAAATAGAGGTATTAATGTTACTACTTCTAAATCTTCTAAATCAGGTGATTATACTGGAACAATCACAGTTAAAATGATTACAGAGTCAGGAGATACTGTTGTTTCAGGTGCTTTGATTGCAAAAGATATTAGACGTATTGTTAAAATTAATGACTACAATACAAGTGTTGAACCTGAAAAACATCTTTTACTTGTACAACACGATAATAAACCATCAATGGTTGCTCAAGTTGCAAATGTAATCGGTGGTGACAATATTAATATCGAATCAATGTTAGTTTCACCAAGTTCTAAAAATAAAAATCTTTCAATTATGATTATTGGTACAGATAAAAATGTAAAACCTGAATCATTAGAAAAGATTACATCTATTGACGGCGTACAAGAGGCTAAATTCGTACATCTATAAGATAAAATATATTTAAAATATTTTAAATTTATGCCCAGTTTCAAGATATTGAAATTGGGCATAAAAATAGGCTCTTTCGAGCCTTTTGTAATCAAATACCTTTTCCT
>DBIX01000032.1 GCA_002297005.1 Cyanobacteria bacterium UBA791
AATTTTATCATACGCTTGAATGACTTTTGTCACAGCAGTAGTTGCAATTGATACACTCAATTCTGCTTGTGACATTGCTGTCATTACATCGTGTACATCAACACCGTTTCTTCCTGCTACTAAGTCACTTAACAGTTTGTCTGGTGCATTCATTTGTTCATTTAAATTATTAGATACATCAGTTAAAAAATCTTTGAATTGTGGTTTATCAACACTCTCAAGTGTGTTTGTTTTAGGAATAGAAAATTCTCCAATGTTTTGTGAAAACATTGATTTGCTAATGCCTGTGCTTAACTGTACTTGAGAATTGAACATATTTTTACCACCTTTGTATTTCTTTTTTCGGTTTAAAATCCTTTTTATTTAATGTTTTATCTAAATATCCTCTATTTAAATGAATAATGAAAATTTTTCAAAAATCATATCGAATATTACAAAAGTTAATAATATTAAGAATTGTAAATATGTATTTATTTCTCATGAATGCCAATTCTATTGACTTTTAGTCATAAGTGGTCTGAAATCCATGTCTGGCATGAGTTTTAAGGCTAAAGTTTAAATTCAAATGTGTCGATAAGTAGTTTGTTAGGGTAAACAAAACAAAAAGTATAGGAAAAAGGAGTACACAAAATGGGTATCGCAGCAAACCAAGCACGTCTTATGACTTTGACTGCTAGACAAAATGACCTAGAGTTAAAGGCACAACAAATTTCAGCAATCAAGATGAGATTGTCACAAACATCATCTACAACAGCTACAAATTATTCAAATGCATTAGCTAATTATTCAAAATTAAATTCTGCACAAATGATGGCAGAAAAATATCCAGATGGTAAATTTACCGTAAACAAAGACGGTTCATTCTCTATGACTGAAACTGGTACACCAGCAAGTGATTTGGTATCTGCAGTAGCAGCACAAATTGGTGCAACAGGTACATATAGCACAGCTAATGAATATTTAACTATTCAACAAGGTATTTATAATACTGAAACTGACAAAATATCTGCTCAAGAAAAAGTTTACGATATGGAATTAACTGAAGTTAATACAGAGCATGATGCTATTAAGACTGAATACGACGCAATTAAGACATTAATTGGTGATAACGTAGAAAAATCATTCAACGTATTCGGTTAATGAATAGCCTAAATTTGCAATAAGTTAGAGTAATGTCTGGATACCCAATCCTATCCTACTTTCCCTATCCTACAACCCAAATCCTATCCTATACTTATTCCTAACTAAACTCAAAACTTTAAGCAAATTAAAAAGATTTTATACCCAAAAACCTTTATTCCTTCCTAACAAAACTAACAAACAAAAAAGATATGCTTTTTAGAGCATATCTTTTTTTTATAAAAATTTTATAGATATAAATTAGTATCCGCCGTTATTATCCAAAACTTCTTGAGCTTCACCGTTTAAATTATCTCTTCCTTGATTTACTGCTTGAATTGTTTTAATAGTTCTTTCGTTTTGTACTCCACCAGTAAATGTTGTGTTGATTTTATCCCAGTTAGCGTACATAAAATATCCTGCTGCTGCAATAATTGCGATAATAATAACTTGTTTCATTTTTAACCTCTTTCTTTTTTATTTTAAATTAAATCTTTTGCCATATATGAACTTCTAACAAGTGGTCCAATTTGAAAGTTTTTAAATCCGACTTTTTTAGCAAGTTCTTTAATTTTTTCAAATTCTTCTAAAGTATAATATTTTTCAACTTCCAAATGTTTTTTAGATGGTTGAATATATTGACCTACTGTTAATATATCACATCCGATATTTTTTAAATCTTGAAATGTTTCTTCAATTTCTTCAAAGGTTTCACCAAGTCCAACCATAAGACCTGACTTTGTTTTAATATTGCTATTATCTTTTACGTATTTTAAAACCTCTAAAGATGTTTGGTAATTACCTTTTGGACGAGCTTTTTTAAATACTTGTTTTGTAGTTTCAATATTATGGTTAAAAACTTCTGGCATGGCTTTTATAATTGTATCAAGCGAATTTTTATCCCCATTAAAATCAGGTGTTAAAATTTCTATCTTTGTATTTGGAGAAATTTTTCTTATTTCTTCAATAGTTTTTGCAAAATGTTTTGCTCCGCCATCAGGAACATCATCACGTGTAACAGAAGTTATAACAGCGTATTTTAGTCCAAGTTCTTTTATTGCGTTTGCAACTTCCTTTGGTTCATTTTCGTTTAAAGCTTCTGGTATACCTGCTGAAATATTACAATATCTGCAATTTCTTGTACAAATGTTTCCCATAATTAAAAAGGTCGCCGTATGTTTTGTGTAACACTCATTTTTATTTGGACAACGAGCATTTTCGCAAACAGTATTCAAACAATGATTTTTTAAAATGTTTCTTACTGTTTTTGTTGTTTCTGTATTAATTATAGGTCTTTTTAAATAGTCTGGAAGTCTTTTCATTGTAATCTTAAAATGCTTTCATAAACTGCTTCTGAATAAGTTGGGTGTGCAAAGCATACCTTTTTAAGCTCAGAAATTTTGATATTGTTTTGCATTGCAATTGCAAACTCATGGATTAAAGCAGAAGCCTCTTTTCCAATAATGTGTGCACCAATAATGTAACCTTGGTAAGTTAAAATTTTAACGAAACCATCTGTAGCGTTGTCACAATAAGCTTTTCCAAGAGCTGTTAGAGGATAAACTACTTTTTCATAGCTTCCGTTTGGTAAATCTTGTTCGTTAGCTCCAATCCAAGCTATTTCTGGTGTTCCGTAAACAACACTAGGGATAAATACATTATCAAAAACAATGTCTGATAACAAGGCTCTTGCTTGGTACATAGCAAAAGTTGCAAGCATTAATGAACCATAAGCATCACCTAAATATGTAACTTTTGCATCTGTGTTTAATCGTGTTACATTTCTTCCGGCTGCAACTAAAACATAGTCAGGTTCAATTATTTCACCATTAGATAATTTTAATTGTTTGTTTTTTATTTCGTCAACGGTTGTTGAGGTGTAGAATTTTATACCTTGTTGTTTGAAAATTCTTTCTAATCTTTTAGAAACTTCCATGTCAGCTGGTGGAAGTAGTCGAGGTGATTTTTCAATTAACGTAACCTCTGCACCCATGCATTTAAAAATTCTTGCCCATTCAATGCCCTCAGCCCCAGCACCTACAATGGCTACGTTTTGAGGAATTTCTGTGATTTTAAACAAATCATCTGAATCAACAATAAATTTATGGTCAAATTCTAGACCTTTTAATTCTTTTGGAGTTGAACCAGTTGCACAAATGATTTTAGAACATTTGTATTCTGTCCCAGCAGCTTTAATTGTGTTTGAATCAACAACTTCTGCCTCTGCCGGAATGTAAGTGATTTTATTTGCTTTTATACCTTGTTCAATTCCTTTTCTTAAAGTTTCAATAACCTTATCTTTTCTTTCCATAATTTTAGAAAGATTTAATTTTATATCAGATGTTTCAATGCCAATATTTTCAGCGTTTTTAACTTCATTGTACAATTCAACAGAATGAAGAATTGTTTTTGTAGGAATACAACCTCTATTCAAACAAACTCCGCCAAGTTCGTCTTTTTCAAATAATACAACTGAAAAACCTTGTTTGGCTGCAATAAAGGCTGCAGTGTGTCCTGCTGGACCAGAACCAATTATACCGTAGTCAAATGTTTGTTCTTCCATCTTTTTCTCCTATCTTGTATAAATTCTAGGAAGTCTTACTTTTAGTCTGCAAGTTAGTTCATAGTTGATTGTGCCAAGTATATTTGCCCATTCATCAACTTTTATTCTGTCGTCTAAAAGAGTTATAATTTCTCCAACTTCTGTTTCTACATCAGTTACGTCAAACATCATTTGATCCATGGTGATATTACCAATTTGACGAACTTTTTTGTCACCAATGTAGCCGTAGATTTTGCCTGAAAGTCGTCTATCAATTCCATCTGCATATCCAATTGGGATTGTTGCTACTGTCATATCTCTATCTGCAATAAAATTGTAAGAATAACTTACACCCTCACCTTTTTTTACCTTGTGAAGATTTGATATTCTTGCTTTTAGTCCTAGTATTTGTTTAACTTCAAATGGGCTTTTTTTAGATTTTGGGAATGGCGAATCTAAACCGTATATCATTCCGCCAAGTCTTATCATATTGCAAGTACAGTTGTATGATAATGCCCCAATACAACTGAATATGTGTGTTAATAATCCATCTGTGTTTACGTTTGCTAAAATGTTTTCCCATTTATCAAGTTGTGCTTTTGTTCTTTCTTCATTATCACTATTTGCTAAATGTGAG
Organism: Cyanobacteria bacterium UBA791; assembly: GCA_002297005.1. GTDB lineage: Bacteria > Cyanobacteriota > Vampirovibrionia > Gastranaerophilales > Gastranaerophilaceae > UBA791. The sequence continues at coordinate 4,299 of DBIX01000032.1, forward strand.
AAAATACCTTGTAAATTAATATAATCTAATTTTTGAACTTTCTTTATAAAATCAACCGCTTCTTCTGCTCTGATACCGATTCTATTCATACCAGTATCAACTTTGACGTGGGCTTTAATTGGTATACCTGTTCTTTCATAAATTTGTTTAGCGGCTTCAAGATGTTCGTCATTAAATATAGAAATAGAAATGTTATTTTGAATAGCACTTTCAAAAGCCCAAACAGGTGGAGCACCAAGTACAAGAATATCGCATTCTGCTCCTGCTGTTCGTAAATCTAAAGCCTCGTCTATTGAGGCTACGCCTAGCATATCAACGTTACAAGATAAAATTGTAGGTAACATCATTGATACCCCGTGTCCGTAGGCATCGGCTTTTACTACCGCCAAAAGTTTTTTATCTTTTGGTAAATATTCAGTAAATTTCTTTATATTTTGAGTTAGGTAATCTAAATTTACCTCAATCCAAGCATCTCTAAAGGTGCTTACTTGTGTTTGTCTTGCTTTAGTCATAAATCGATTATATGGTATTTTTTAACTTTTAACAAATTAGTTAAGATTATTAATTTGTTCTTTTTTTTGTTTAGTTGCTAAAAGTCTTGCGTAACATTAAAAAATACGTTATAATATAAGTACAACAAGTGGCAATTAGCGAAAGCTAAAATTTTACACCACTTAGTTCTTAAATTAATAAGGCTAGCGTTAAGACTCCAATCATGAACGCTAGCTTTTCTTGTTTATAGAAAAGCGCTATCATAAAATATATGACGGCTAGCGCTTTGAATGTTGCCATAAGCATCACCCCTTTCTTGATGCAAGTTGCATCGTTTAAAAAGAAAGAGTGGTGTCCACTTGTTGTCTTAAATTTTTAATGTTCAGTACAATTATTATACATATATTTAGATTCTAAAATATATACAATAATTGTATGATTTTATTCTTCTATCTTCAAATCTTTAACAAAATATACGCTCAAGGCAGGTAATATACTTGCGATAAGTAAAATTTGAAGTACACCAAATTTTTGAGCAACAAAACCTAGTCCGCTTAAAATACCACCAACGATACCCCAGCAGAAACCGTTTAAAAATCCGCCAATAATACTTTTGTATTGTGGCAATTCTTTTTGTGCAAGTACCATTGTGATTGGTGTTGCAAGCATTAATACAAATGCCATTAGAACAAAATCAATTAACGCTAAAATAGGCATTCTTGGAGTTGCGTATACGAAAATAAACATCATAACTGGCATTGCTAACATTGATAAGTAAATAATGTTTCTTGTGCCAATCATTTTTTCAAATTTTGGACTCAATAATGAACCAAATCCGCCAGCAAGCATAAACCAGAATAATGCCATACCAATATAGAATGGGCTATATCCAGCATCCTTCCAAAAGAATGGTAATAAAATTGCACAACTGCTAGAAATGATAGCTTTCATTATTGCGACTAAAATTAATATCAAAATTTGTTTATTAGTTAAAATTGCTTTAAATACTTCAACGATATTTTTCTTTTCAGGTTGTTTATCTATGTTAGAAATTTTTGGTACACATGCAAACATCATCATAACAAGTAAAATACCAATGATTGATGTGACTGGCATTGCTTTAAGACCTAAAAATTCCATTACTGCTGCAGAAATTGCTGGTCCAAAAGAGTAGCCAATTGACCCCATACTTAAGAAAAATCCCATGTTTCTTGTGAAGTCGTCTTTTGTAAATCTAATTACAAAACCAATACTTTGAGGGTGGAAGATACTTACACCCAAGCTACCTAGGACAATAAATATTACAAGTACTGCAAGGTTTGGGGCACAGGCTGTAAGTGGGAAAAATACAGAGGCTAATAATAAACCCCAAAAGATAAATACTCTTTTAAAGAAACTATCAGCAAAAAATCCAAAAATAGGCTGAATTAATTGTGAAATTAATTGAGAAATACTCATTACAAGTGCTGCAACACCCATTGATATTCCTAAATTTGCAGCGATAAATGGCATAATAGGATTTAAAAATCCGGAATATGTATCTGTTGTAAAGTGTGCTGCTGAAAGCCAACCTATAGTTTTATTTTCTTTGATTTTATTTATTAAATTTCCCATTTATTTTCTTTCTAATTTTTATGGTGTGTAATACCAGTTGTAATCATACCAATTTCATATTTATCACAAGTTTTGATAACTTCTTTTTCGTTATAAGAGCTACCAGCTTGGATAATTAACGCAACTCTGCCAGTTGTTGCAACGTGAATACCATCAACTGTGTCAATAATTCCATCATAAGCCATTACAGAACCTTTTGTATCGTCACATGCGTAAGTCATTACCCAGTCGCAAGCATCTGCAAAACTTGTTTGACCTTGTGCGATTGATAACATTTTAAAGTTTTTTGCGATAACTACCGCTTTTGATTTTGAATGTTTTGCAATTTTGAATGCAAAAATTGCATCTTCAATTTCTTCAGATGTAGGTTTTCTTTTAGTAACAACCTTGAATGTGTCTTTATTAAAATCGCCTCTATCAGCGTCTTGTAAAAGAATACCGAAAGGTGTGATTTTAACCTCTTCTCTTACAGAAATTTTAACCTCTTCAAGAGGTGTATTTATTTTGATAACCTTCATTTCAGGTTTTTTCTTTAAAATTTCTAAGGCTTCTTTATCATATCCGATAGCCATAACAAGTTCAAAATCTGAAAGATGAATTTTTTTTGCAGTTTCTGTATCAAGAATTTTTGAAAATCCGATACAAGAACCTAAAACGCTAACAGGGTTGCAGTCAAAAGCTTTGTTGAAAGCGTCAGTTAAGCTTGTACCTAATGATGCTCCACAAGGCATAGCGTTTTTAACCATAATTGTTGCGTTAACATCATAAAATTCGCTTAAGATTTGAATTAATGTTGTCATATCTAGTATATTTTTGTAAGATAGTTCACCGCCATTAACAACTTCATAATCAATCATTGCATCTGATTTATAAAGGCTTGCACCTTGATGTGAATTTTCTCCAAATTTAAAATCTGTTATTTTTTCTAAATTATCTAACATTACTAATTTCTCCCTTTTTTCAAAAATATTTTATCATAAATATTTGAAATAAATTAGTGCTTGAAATTGAAGTATTTTTATAGAATAATTTACATAGCTATAAATAGCAAAAGTAATAGTTACACATATAGAAAAGAAAAGGAATTAAGAAAATGGCAAGAAAAACACCATTAGAAAAAACAAGAAACATTGGTATTGCCGCTCACATTGATGCTGGTAAAACTACAACAACAGAACGTATCTTGTTCTACACAGGTAAAACTCACAAAATCGGTGAAGTTCACGACGGTGCAGCTGTAACAGACTTCATGGATCAAGAAAGAGAAAGAGGTATCACAATTCAATCAGCAGCCGTAACTGCATATTGGAAAGGTTACCAATTAAATATTATCGACACACCGGGCCACGTTGACTTCACAGTTGAAGTAGAACGTTCTCTTCGTGTATTAGACGGCGAAGTTGCTGTATTCTGTGCAGTAGGTGGTGTTCAATCTCAATCAGAAACAGTTTGGAGACAAGCTAACAGATACGAAGTACCTCGTTTAGTATTCGTTAACAAAATGGATAGAACAGGTGCTGATTTCTACCGTGTATTAGACCAAATCAGAAACAGATTAAGAGCTAACGCATTTGCTATTCAATTACCAATTGGTGCTGAAGACCAAATGAGAGGTATCATCGACTTAATCGAAATGAAAGCTGAAATCTACAGAGATGATTTAGGTAAACAAGTAGACGTATTTGACGTAGATACTTGCGACGAAATTCCTCAAGAATTAAAAGATAAAGCTCACCAATACAGAGAAGAATTGGTTGAAGCAATTGCATCAGAAGATGATACATTAATGGAAAAATATTGTGAAGATCCTGAATCTATCACAGTTGCTGAATTAAAAGCTGTTTTAAGAAAAGCAGTATGTAACAACCAAATCGTTCCAATGTGCTGTGGTACAGCATTCAAGAACAAAGGTGTTCAAATGTTATTAGACGCAGTTGTTGATTACTTACCATCTCCAATCGATGTAAAAGCTATCGAGGGTGAATTAGAAGATGGTACAAAAACAACAAGAGCTTCATCAGAAGATGAACCATTTGCAGCTTTAGCATTTAAAGTTATGACTGACCCATTTGTAGGTCGTTTAACATTTATGCGTGTTTACTCTGGTAAATTAGCTTCTGGTTCTTACGTATTAAACGCAACAACTGGTAAAAAAGAACGTATCTCAAGATTAGTTCAAATGTACGCTGATCAAAGAAACGAAATTCCAGAAGTTTACGCTGGTGACATTTGTGCAGCAGTTGGTTTGAAAGAAACAACTACAGGTGATACATTATGTGACGAAAAAGCACCTATCATCTTAGAAAAAATGGTATTCCCAACACCAGTTATTTCTGTTGCTATTGAACCAAAAACAAAAGCTGACCAAGAAAAAATGGGTATTGCTCTTCAAAAACTTGCTGAAGAAGATCCATCATTCCAAGTTAAAACAGACCAAGAAACAGGTCAAACAATTATCTCTGGTATGGGCGAACTTCACTTAGACATCATCGTTGACCGTCTATTAAGAGAATTCCACGTAGATGCTAACGTTGGTAAACCACAAGTTGCATACAGAGAAACAATCAGAGGTACAGCTGATCAAGAATCTAAATTCCAAAGACAATCAGGTGGTAAAGGTCAATACGGTCACGTTAAAATTAAAATCTCTCCAGCTGAAGAAAATGCAGGTTTTGTATTTGAAAACAAAATTGTCGGTGGTGCTATTCCTAAAGAATACATCGAACCAGCAAGAAAAGGTATGGAAGAAGCTCTTGAAGGCGGTATCTTAGCTGGATTCCCAATGATTGACGTTAAAGTTGAACTTTACGATGGTTCTTACCACGAAGTTGACTCATCAGAAATGGCATTCAAAATCGCTGGTTCTATGGCTATCAAGGATGGTGTTAAAAAAGCTCAACCTTGTGTACTTGAACCAATGATGAAAGTTGAAATCGAAATTCCTGATGAATACACAGGTAACATCATCGGTGATATTTCAAAAAGACGTGGTAGAGTTGAAGGTCAAGAACCTCAAGGAAACACAGGTAACGTAATTGTTAGAGCTACAGTTCCTCTAGCTAACATGTTCGGTTATGCTACAGACTTACGTTCTAACACTCAAGGTCGTGGTACATTCTCTATGGAATTCAAAAGCTACGAACAAGTACCTAGAAACGTTGAAGAAGAAATCATCGCAAAATCAGGTAAATAATCATATTGATTATATAAATGTAAAAGAGGTTTGGGTTTTACTCAAACCTCTTTTATTATGCAAAAATTTATCCTTAACTTTTTTATTTGAACGTTTATTTCTAAACTTTTGAGTTGATATTTCAAAAGTTAAATTTTTAAATGCCGATAAACTTTTTGAGAAAGAAAAGAGGTTTAGTATGGCAAGAATTTTTGAAAATGATTTTGGTCGTAGAAATATTAAAGTTTCAACCGATGATATTATTTCTATCGTACGAGAATATCAAAGGATTGTAGGTGTCGGTAAAGATTATGACGAAATTAGGAAAATTTTAGATAGTAGTAATGTTTTTTTAGTTGAGGATTTGTAATTTATAAGGGCGAAGCCTTTGGCTTCGCCCTTGGTCACAACAAAAGAGGTGGAATAAAATTCCACCTCTTTTGTTGTTTAAAACAATTTTTATTTTACTGTTTGTCTTTGGACTGTTGTTGTTTTTACTGCAATTCCGCCTTTGATTTCAATTTTTGTTGTTGTAATTTCTTGTTCTTTTGTTCTTGAAATTTCACCTTTTGCATTCATTTCTTCAACAACTCTTGGTTGACTTGCAACTTTTGTAGTGCCAGCCTTTAAGCCCTTTGGTGAAACATATTCAGTTTTAACTGTTGTTCTTGTTTGGTTATTATAATCTTCTCTAGATTGTAATTGACCAGTTTTTTCATTGTATTTAAATCTAGAAACTTCAGTTCTTCCATCTTTCATAAATCCTGTATTATGGAAGTTTTGTTGAACAAGTTTTCCACCTTTGTCAAAGTATAAAGTTTCACGTTTATCTTTACTTGTTAGAACAGTTTGACCTTTGTATGAAGTCATTTCATAACCTAGGTTTTTGTAATGTTCCATAGTATAAATAGCTTGTTGTCCTGGATGACCTTTTATAGACTTGTCTGCTTTTGTGCCATCAGCGTTATAAACTGTACCATTTTTTACATATCGACCGTCTTTATATTTTGTGTCGTATGCATATTGGAATGTACCGTTTACGTATTTATAAGATTTTCCACCTTTACGATATGTTCCATCTGCAAGTTTTTTATAACCTTGATCTTTTGCTAATTCATCAGGGCTTTTTTGTTTTGGAGCTTCTTTCTTAGCAGTTGCTTCTTTTTTCTCTGCTTTTGCAGGAGCTTCTGTGTGTCTGCTATGGTGAGCTTTATCTTTACCTTTAACTGCTCCATTATCTACTTGATGAGAAATTGCTGAGCCGTCAGCGTTGCATTCTTTTAATGCTCCATCTACGTAGTGATAGTATTTACCGTCTTTTGAAAATACTCCAGGTGTACCTGTTGCTGTATATCCGTTTGGAACATTTCCTGTACCGTTGTCAGTACCAGTTGCACCATTAGTACCATTACCAGTTCCAGCTCCGTCTGTTCTTGTTGCATCTAAAGCTGAACCATCTTGTTTACATTCAACCATGTTGCCGTTTGCATCAGGTTTATAGTATTTGCCATCTCTAGCATAAACACCGTTGACGTTTGTTGCACTAAATCCTTGGTATCCGCCACTTACAACTTGTGTTGAACCTGAGAATTTAAAACAATTCATGAAAGCTTGGAACCAATTACCAATTGAGTTTTGCATTGCTGCAGTACCAATACCGAATGGTAAGTTTCCACAAGCTTGAGTATAGTTAAAGAATTTATTTGATAAATCAGTTAATTGAGCTTGGTCGACATCAAGTGATTGATTGCCGAAAATTCCAGCATAACCAAGTCCGCCACCCATTTGAACGTTTCCGCCATTACCGTAGCCACCTAGCATATTGCCGATATTGTTATTATTTCCAGCACCATTTGCACCGCCAGCACCGTTGCCAGCACCATTTCCGTTGCCGTTTCCATTTCCAGAACCTTGGCAACCACAATTGCATTGGCGATTATTATTCGCTCTATCTTGACCGTTTAAGCCATTAGTAAGTTCGGCTTGATCAGCTGCTGCACCTTGTTGTGCTGCTCTATCTTGTTCAGCTGCCTGTTTTTTCTTTAGTTCTTCTGCATTTTCTGGCTTGTTTCCGCCACCTGCACCTTGAACACCGCCGTTACCTTTGATACTCATTTGCGTTTCCTTTTTTTACACACTTTTTACATGTAGATATAATACACTTACACCTAAATACATGAAAACATCTGAAAATAGTAAATTTCCACATGATTGGAATATTTTTACATAATTTTACAATTATTTACATTTCATGTCAAGCAAGACTACTGCTGTATCTCTGACTAGTCCAATTGACCATTTTAAAATTACAATACCACCTAAAATTCCAATTGCTGAATCAAAGTATGTAATGTTCATAAATTTGCCTAAAACTAGTGCCATTATTGCCAATACAGAAGTTAAAATATCTGCTAGAATGTGCAAATATGCTGATTTAAAGTTTTGGTCTTCATGTTCTTCTTCGTGGTGATGTTCTTCTTCGCATTCTCCAATATGCAAATGAGCATGTTTTCCTTTCATGATTAATATGCTTACCAAGTTTACAATCAATCCTATAACTGCAATTAAAATTGCATCGGAAAATATAATTTGGACTGGATTTATTAATTTTGATGCTGATTCAATAATAATTGCAAACCCCGTTACTCCCAAAAAGATTGAACTTGTATATGCTGCAAGAGTTTTAATCTTTTCTGTCCCGTGTTCAAACATATCAGAATTAGCAAATTTACGAGCAAAAAAATATGCCAAAAATGTTAAACCTAAAGCTAGTGCGTGAGTTCCCATGTGAAAACCGTCTGCCAAAAGTGCCATGGAATGAGTTATATATCCATAAGTAATTTCTACAACCATTGTTACTAGAGTCAATATGACAACTAACAAGGTTCTTTTTTCTAAACTTTTTTCTTCGTCTTCCATGTTAACCTCAATTCTTACATCTACACTATACCACACTATATAATAATTTTAACACCCCTAGGGGGTACTATAAAGAAATGTTAAAGTTTGATATTCCTTTTTTGTGCTAGAATATATATCAATAAAGGAGCAGAAAGATATGAAAAAATTTTTTAGTATTTTATTTTTATTAGTTGCTTTTGTAGCTATTCAAACTTCTGCTAACGCAGGAACAACGACTACAACTACAACAACTACTACCACTACACAAAATGGTACAACTACAAAAACTACTACAACAAAGACAACAACTTCTGGTACAAACTGGGATAGCAAGGCTAATCTTCAAAGAGTAAACAGAATTGGTAATGTTTTACTTACAAAAAATGGTGTACAACAAACTATCAAATTTACAGTTTCAAATACAGAAGATGTAAATGCTTATGCAGATATTAATAAAGAAATTCACGTATACAGAGGTTTATTAAACTACGTTGATTATGATCATGAATTAGCCGGTGTAATTGCTCACGAAATGGGTCATATTCTTAACGGACATTGTGCAAAACAAACTATTTTAGATAGCGTAATTAGTTCTGTTGCAACTGACTTAGCAAAGGGTTCAAATGATGCTAAAGCTGCTACTGTTGCTGTTGGTCAACAATTAGCTTCATCAAAACTTAGCCGTAATGATGAAATGGAAGCTGATATTACAGCAGTAGATTTAATGATTAGAGCTGGTTATAATCCATTAGCTTTAATTTCTGTTTTAAACAAAATTTGTGGTAACTATATTGATGTATTAGAAACACACCCATCAGGTGAAAAAAGATTGATGAATATTTATGATTATATCCAATACAATTATCCACAATATGCTAAGACTGGTGCAGCTGGTTACAATACAGAGTCTTACAAAAAAGCATCAACAATGATTGAAGCAAATCTTACTTTGAGAAAAAACAACAAATCATTACAAAATAAATACATAAAAACTCAAAAGAAATTATTAAAAAATAAAGAAAAAAGAATGAAAAAAATGTCAGGCATTATTAATGGTTGGGATGCATCATTCGCAGCACTTTATTTAATGAGCAAATAAGGATTAATTATTATGGCAAATATTCAACCAGAAACAATTCAATACAAAACTTCAGGCATTTGTGCACAAGTTATTCAAATTCAAATCTTTGATGGCATTGTACAAAACGTAGAATTCTTTGGTGGTTGTGACGGTAATCACAAGGGCATCGTTGCACTAGTCAAAGGACTAACAATCGATGAGGTAATTTCTAAGCTAAGTGGTATCCATTGTGGTGATAGAGATACTAGCTGTCCTGACCAATTAGCAAAAGCTCTTATTTTGTATAAAAATAAGAGAATGGAATACAAACAACCTGAAGCAGAACAAGTTAATAATTAATGAAAAGCCCTCTTTCAAAGAGGGCTTTTATATCACAAATGAAAGAGTATCTTATGAATATATTATTTATTATTGATAAAATTGAACTTAAATATTTTGAATTTAATAACCTTGTAACTAATTTTTGGATAATAAAAGAATTTTTGAAACGAGGTTATAATGTTGAAATAACGACAGAAGATAAACTATCGATAGTTGATTTAAAAGCTAGGGCCATCAGTTATAAATCATATTTAAAGGATGAAGATATTCTTTATGAAAAAGTTGAACATTATTCAAATATTGAAGATTTTGATTTGGTTATGTTCCGCCAAGACCCACCAGTTGATTTGAATTACATAAATTCAACATACATCATGGATTTTGTAGACCAAAGCAAGGTTTTAATAATGAATAATCCTCAAGCAATCAGAAGTTTTAACGAAAAACTTCATGCTTTGTATTTTGCAGAATATATGCCAGAAGCTCTTGTTACTTCTGATAAAAAGACTATAAAAGAATTTTTAGCTAAAAACAAAGAAATTATTTTAAAACCTCTAAATCTTTGTTTTGGTGCAAACGTAATGTTCTTAAAAGAAAATGATGTTAATACAAATAGCATAATTAAAAGTATGACAAATGATGGTCAAACTCTTATTATGTGTCAAAAATATATTCCAGAAGCAAAATTTGGAGATAAAAGAGTTTTAACTTTGGGTGATACCGTTCTTGATGAATGTGTACAAAAACTTCCTACAAAAGACGATTTTAAATTTAATACACATAGTGATGATTTTATTAAAAAAGCTGTTTTAACAGAAGAAGAAAAAAGAAGATTTACAGAAGTTGCCAAAAAATTAAACTCAATGGGTATTTATATGGCCGGCTTGGATGTTATAAATTCTCAAATAATTGAGGTTAACGTAACAAGCCCTTGCTACTTTATTAAAGAAATTAACAACCATTTTTCAACAAATCTAGAGGTTAAAATTTGTGATTATATCGTAAGCAAGGTTCAAGAACATTTAAAAGAAAAACATTTATGTAATTAGATTACTTCACTTTCGTTCGCAATGACATGGAGCTGTCACCCTGAACTCGTTTGACTGCTTTTTCCGAAATCTTTGATTTCGTGAAAAATGTCTGGTTTTCCCACAGGGTCTTACCAACGTAGAATTTCTACATTCCTCATGGGTAAGATTCTGAATCAAGTTCAGAATGACACAAAAGGTATGGCGACCTTTGTAAGTAATACTGAGCACCCTCACCGATTTTTTATGCACTCATAAATTCGAGCAAAAAATCTCCTCTCCCCTATTTTTGTAAAAGCAAAAATGTGGCGAGGACAAAAATGTTTGTTCTTTTATTTAATTTCCCCATTTGTCCAATATAAAATTTCCTTATTTTTAAAAATAATTTTAAAAAAGGAGAAATTATGTCTATAAAAATGTTGATGTTTGATTTTAGGGAAGAAGAGCAAGCTTATTTTGATAGAGAAAATACTGAGGATTTTGAAATAACTTTTTTTAGTGAAAGTCTTACAAAAGAAGCTGTACAAAATCTTTCTTATGAAATTCGTCAAAATACAACAGTAATAAGTGTTTTTATAGATTCGAAAGTGGATAAAGAAGTTATTGATGCTTTTCCAAATTTGATGATAATTTCTACTCGCTCAACTGGTTTTAATCATATTGATTTAGAAGAGGCAAAAAGACAAAATATAAAAGTCTTGAATGTTGAAAATTATGGTAAAACTGGTGTTATGCAATATACTTTTGGTCTAATTTTGACTCTTATGAGAAAAATTTATGTTGCAATTTCTGACCTGAAAGATTTAAACAAGGATAATTCAAAATATGTCGGACGTGATTTGAATGCTCTAACTCTTGGTGTAATTGGTACTGGTACAATTGGTGCTGGAGTTTGTATGATTGCAAATGCTTTTGGCATGAAGATTCTTGCCTATGATTTAGTAAAGAAAAATGGTTTAATAGAAAATTATAATGTTCAATATGTAAATAAAGATGAACTTCTTAAAAAAGCTGATATTATAACTCTCCATGTTCCATATAATGACCAATCTTATCATTTGATTTCTGAAAACGAATTTGAGTTGATGAAGGATACAAGTTATTTGATTAATGTTGCAAGAGGCGAGCTTGTTGATACAAAAGCACTTTTTAACGCACTACAAAATAACAAAATCTCAGGTTGTGCATTAGATGTTATAGAATGTGAAAATTCAGGTGTTTTCTGTGAAAAAAATAAAGACAAAGAAGCAACTGAATGTGTTTCTGAATGTAATGATACAAATTCTATAATTAAAAAACTTATAAAAATGCCAAATGTTTTGATTACGCCTCATATTGCGTACAAAACTCAAGATTCTATTGATTATATTTTAAAAACTACAATGATAAGTATTAAAGATAATTTAAAAGGCGGACATACTAATAAAATTAATTAATAGCAGCCCGCTTTCTTCTTCTAATACTGGCATAATTGCCGTTGTTTAAACCTACCCTTACACTTCAAGGAATAATCTTTGCCCAACGATGTTAGGCTTGTTATTATAATATCCTGCAAAGTAACCACCTTTAACTGGGCAGTTTTTTGCGTATGTATCCATAGATGTTTTTTTGGCACTCATTGTCACAAATGGATTGTTAGAAAAAGGATTAGTTGATTTAACTTCTTTTACTTGTTCTAACGGTTTAACATTTTGAGCTTGTGCTGCTGTCGGTGCGATAAAAGCTTGTGTTAAATAGTTGATAATGTTGTTTGCCATAAATTCTTTCTCTCCTCTGATAGTATCTTATTAAGGATACTTTTTCGAAAGTCATATTTATTATACAAAATTATTTAGATTTTTGTAATATTTCTTAATAAAAATCATATATATTATGTAGTATAATAATCTTATGGAAAAGAATATTTTAATTATTGGTAATAGTGCAAAAGAATATGCGTTAGCTCAAAAGCTTTCAAAATTAAGTAATATAGGTAATATTTACGTTGCATCTGGTAACGATGCGATGAAAGAATTTGCAACTTGCGTTGATATTAGAGAAAATGATGTTGCTGGTTTGCTTGATTTTGCTATGGAAAATGCCATTGATTTAACAATTTGTTCTAGTGAAAAAGCTATAAGAGCAAATGTTGTCGGTATTTTTCAAGAAAATGGTCAAATGATTTTTGGACCTACTGCGGCGAGTGCTCAAATTGCTATTAATAAATCTTCCGGCAAAAAATTCTTATATAAATTGCACGTTCCAACAGCAAGATTTGGTATTTTCGAAAAACCTCAACAAGCAATTGATTATGTTAGAAATTCAATGCTACCTGTTGTTGTAAAAACTGATGAACATAGAAATTCAAACGGTACAATGATTTGCTCTGCTATGAGTATTGCTAAATCATTTATTGAAGACTGTTTTGTTAGAAATGAAAAAAGAGTTATTGTAGAAGACTTTGTCTATGGACATGAGTTTTCTTATTACGTAATTACAGACGGTTATCATGCTATTCCTTTGAGTAGTGTTGGTAATTATAAATTTGTACTTGATGGAGATGGTGGTCTTTTGACTCCAGGCATGGGTGCTTATATTCCTGATTATAAGATTACAAGAGGTGTTGAAGAATATATTATGCAAGAAATTATCTTCCCAGCTCTTGATTGCTTAGATCAAAAAGGAACTCCTTATGTAGGAATTTTGGGTATTGATTGCGTATTGACTCCTGATAATGAAGTCGTTGCATTAGAATTTAATCCATTTTTGCAAGACCATGACTGTCAGGGTGTACTTTCAACTATTGAAGACAATTTGTTTGATATTATGTATGCTTGTGTTGTCGGCTCTTTCGCTGATGATTATGAATACATTAATACAAAGGATGAAGTTTCTGTTTCTTGCGTACTTTCTGCAGGAAATAAAACAGACAAGGTTATTTCAGGTTTGAATAATTTGGACGAAGATACTTTAGTAGCACATTTTAATACAAGAAAAAATGAGTACTTAGAGTATTTGACAACAGGCGATAGAACTCTTGTTGTTACAAAAAATGCCAAAACTTATACCTTTGCAACGGATGCCTTGTATGACGAAGTTGCCTTGATTGAGTTTGACGGCAAAACTCATAGAAAAGATTTGTGTGCAGTTTTGGATTAATGAAAGCTTTAAAAAATGAAACTTAACTTTGTGCAAAATATTATCGATGTTATAAGAGGAAAACGTAGATTAAAATCAAAAATTGTTTCTTCTGGTAAAAATAATCAGATAACTTTGGCAGATTCAAAAAATCCAAAATTAAAAATATTTGTATTTGGTGATAATAATACGATTACCATTGATACTGTAGATTACTTTGATTGTACTATTTACGTTGGGTCTGAAGATGTTCCTTGCTCAAATACAAGGATTAGTATTGGCGAAAAAACTACTTCAAATGGCTTGATTATTCGTGTTATGGAAGACAATAGCCTTGTTGATATTGGAAAAGACGTTATGTTTTCTGAAAATATAATGCTTTTCTGTACTGATACTCATTCTATTTTAGATAATGATGGAAATGTCTTAAACCTTGGTAAATCTGTAGTTATCGGTAAACATTGTTGGATTGGTCAAGATGTTAGAATTTTGAAAAACACAAAAATTTCAAATAATTCAGTTGTTGGCTTGAGTAGTGTTGTTACAAAAGAATTTGATAGCGAAAATGTTGTTATTGCTGGAAATCCAGCAAGGGTTGTTAAAGAAAATATTTGTTGGGATAGAAAAAGACCTCAAGAAATTTTGAATAATAAATAATTTTTAACTGTAAATTTCTTGCGACATTTTTGGTCGTTGTGATAGAATAAAATTGAGGTGATTTTATGAACGACAAACCAAGATATTCAAGACTTTCTGACATATTAGATTTAGCTATTTTTATGTCATCAAAAATTCAGGGTGTGACAATCTCTGAAATTGCTGAACGTTACAATGTTTCAAGAAGAACTGCAGAAAGAATGAGGGATAGTTTAACAAATATTTTTCCTCAAATTGATGAGCTTGAAACAGACGATTCTCAAAAGCATTGGGGTTTTATAAATTATTCTATTTCTAATTTTGTGACTTTTACTCCTAAAGAGGTTGCAAATATCGAACAATGTCAACGCAGGACTACAAACAAGGAGATGAAAGACGAGCTTGGTAAAACTGTAGAAAAGATAAAAGCTTTTAATAGAAAAAATGCTAATAAGGTCGAAGAAAATATTGAACTTATTATGCAAACTGAGGGTTATGCAGTTAGACAAATGCCTCAATATAAAATTGGACTTGATGCTTTGAATGTTATTAGACAAGCTGTTCAACATTCTAAAATCGTTGAAGGTATTTATCACGAGAAGAAAAGAATTATTGAACCTTTAGGTATGATTTATGGTGATAAAATTTATCTTGTTGCTCGTGAAAAAGCAAAGGGTGACGGTATCTACAACTACCTACTTCATAAATTTGATGATTTAAAACTTACTGATAAAACTTTCGACAAAGGCGATTTTGACCTACAAAAATATACAAATTTGTCTTTTGGAGTATATCACGGCGAAATCTTAAATGTAAAACTTCTTTTTGATAAAGATACTGCTCAAGAGGCAAGCCAATATAATTTTCATCCAACTCAAAAAGGGACTTGGAACGAGGATGGCACTTATACCGTAAAATTTAAGGCAAGCGGAAGTAAAGAAATTATTTGGCACGTGTTTAAATGGGGTACAAGCTGTAAAATACTTGCACCAAAGAGTTTGAAAGACGAATATAAAAAAGAATTACAAGCTAATTTGAAAAATTATTAATATAAAAAGGGTAAGACAAATCCATCTTACCCTTTTTGTTCTTAAATTATATTGTTATTTTAATTTGTTGTATTCTTCATCAGTTACAGGTTCAAGCCATTCGTTAGAAGTTTCTGTACCATCAACTTCTACTGCAATATGAGAAAACCAACTATCTGGAGCTGCACCGTGCCAATGTTTTACACCTGCTGGAATATTTACAACATCTCCAATATTTAATTCTTGTGGTTCTTTACCCCATTCTTGGTAATATCCACGACCGCCAATAACTATTAACATTTGTCCGCCACCTGATTTTGCGTGGTGAATATGCCAATTATTTCTACATTTTGGTTCAAAGGTTACGTTATACATTTTTACTTGAGTTGTTGAAATTGGGTATAAATAACTTTTGCCAATAAAATATTTTGCATAAGCTGTATTTTCATCACCGATTGGGAACATAATTGTTTGTGCGTATTTGTCTTTTTCTGTTAAGGCTTTTGTATCTTCTCTCCAAACTTCTTTTGCAAGATTAAATGTTGCCCAAGCTTTTGGCCAACCCATGTAGAATGCACAATGTGTAATTATTGATGCCATTTCTGTTTTTGTAACACCATGGTTTTTTGCGTTTTGAAGATGATGTTTTAAAGAATTGTCAGTAATCCCTTGTGACATAATAGATACAACTGTAATTATTGAACGAGTTTTTAGGTCAATGTCTGTGTTGTTCCAGTTTTCACCGAATAAAACATCATCGTTAAAATGTGCAAATTCTGGTGCAAAAGTTCCTAATTGGTCACGACCTGCTGTTTGAACTATTTTTTTCATAGGTTTAATCTCCTTTTTGTTTGGTTTCGCAAAAGCTATACCATTTATTGAAAATACTAAAACTAATAATAATGCGTAAAACTTTTTCTGCATATTTCACTCCTCATTGTTATTTAGAATTTTAACAGATGATAGCTACTCTCAAGCAAGTGTGTTTTAATATTTTTTTACAAATTTATGTTCTTTTTAAACTTTTTAATGCTTTCTCAATTTTTAAAGCAGTCTTTGTCTTTGCAAGCCCAGCTTGAGAAGATTCTTTTAACATAGGTGACATAAGTTCGCCTGTTTGCATCATTGCATCAACGACTTCGTCAGTTGGGATTTTACTTTTTATATCAGAAATTGCTAATTCATAAGCAGTAATAGCGTTAACAGCCAAGAAAGTATTTCTTTTAACGCAAGGGATTTCAACTAATCCAGCAACAGGGTCACAAGTTAAACCCATAATATTTTTTAGACAAAGTGCAACGGCATTCAATATTTGTTCTGTAGTTCCGCCAAACATTTGTGTTAAAGCCCCAGTACTCATAGCAGATGCAACACCACATTCTGCTTGACATCCAGCAACTGCACCAGCAAGTGCTACTTTATAAGAAATAATTGTTGCTATTGCACCAGCTGTTATTAGGGCGTTTATTTGAGTTTCTTCGTCAAAATCGTATTCTTCACTTATTCCAATTATTACAGATGGAACAATTCCGCAAGATCCAGCGGTTGGACAAGCTACGATTTTTCCCATTCTTAGGTTTTCTTCAATTGTTGCAAGTGCGTATGTTGTGATTTTTTCAAAAGTTTTTCCAAAAATTGCTGGTTTTTCGCTGTAGCGTTTATCCAATTTTACACAATCGTCACCACATTGTTGGCTTATAGATTTTTCTCTAGAATTAAGACCTGTTCTTATTGCATCTTTCATCGCATCAAGGGATTTTTTTACTTTGTTTCTAACCTCAAGAATACTTATTTCTTGAAGTTTGGCTTCTCTTTCTTGAAAGATTTCGTATATAGTTTTTTCTTGTTCTGTACAAGCTGTTGATAGGTCTTCGAAAGTTCTAATATCTTTTATCATAATTAATTTTCCAATTTTGAAACATTTCTTACAAAGTAGATGTCAGGGATTTTTTTGATTTTTTCAATGGTTGAGTCCTTTAATTTTCCGTCAATACAAATACACATAGAGGCATCCTCGCCTTTTGCGTTTCTTTCGCAAATAAGAGATGCTATGTTTATGTTTTCATTTTGAATAATTTCTGTAACCTTTGAAATCATCCCTGTTACGTCCTTGTAATTAAGAATTAATGAGTTGTAATCACCTGCTAAATTTACAGAAAAATCGTTGATTTTAGTGATTCTGACATTCCCTGCACCAACAGAGTCACCAGAAATTAGCATTTTTTGATTGTCGTTTTCAATAATAAAATCGACTGCGTTTGGATGTCTGTTAAAATCTTCTAGGTATTCAAAATTGTAATCAATGCTTTGAACTTCAGGAAGATTAAATACGTTTTTGATTAACTTGTTGTCAACACTAAAACCAAGTATTCCAGCTAACAAACCCTTGTCTGTACCGTGTCCAAAACCAGTTTGAGCGTAGGAGTTGTATAACTTGAAAGTGATTTTTTTTATTTTGTCATTAAAAATATTTCTTGCTAATAATCCAAGTCTAACTGCCCCAGCTGTGTGCGAACTAGATGGACCAATCATTATAGGAGCTATCGCATCAAATAAAGAACATTGTTTCATACAAGTATTATATTATAAAAATAATATAAAAAGTTTTTCAAATTATGCTTATTGGTATACTTGAAAAGTGCTGAAATATAAGTTATAATGTTATTGGATAACCCTAGATGTATGTCCTGCTTGCAGAGTCTCTAGGGTTTTTGCTTTATTATATCTTCAAATCGGCTAATGCAATTCAATAAATTTTCCATATCTGTAGAAAGTAAATGTAGCATATTTAAAACAAGTTGATATTGTTCTTGAGGTGTTTTGTTGCCATTGATTATCATCTCGTGATGAGAAATTCTATTTCTTAATCTTAAAATCGCAAGTAAATTATTTTGAATAGGTGCAATTTTTCTTAAGCCTTTTTCTGGGACATAATTTGGAAATACAGCTTCAAAAAAGCCTTTCTTATCCCAAAATTTTGGCTTATATGATTTTGTACATAAATGTACCCAAAATCCAAGCGTCATTTCAGAAATCAGTCTATCATTAGTAACCTTTTTACCAGATTTTTTGATTTTATTTTCAGATTCAATTAATTTTTTATATTCTTTATCTGCCAAAAGTTTTTGTTGAGAAAGCTCTTTTACAAGCCAATCTTTGCATATAAGTTTATCAATAGTATTACAAATTCTATTTCTTAAAGATATTTCAAGCAAAGATAAAGCTGGATAAAAAGATTCTGCTAAACGTAAATTGAAAATATATTTATCTAAAAGTACTTCATCGCTTTCATTACCATAAGCACGTAGCCTAATAGGTGTGATAATTTCTATTAATTCATTTTTATTTTGTATGTTATTCATAGTTTTATATTATCATTTTTAAAATTACAAAACAAATATCTTAAATAGTATTTTATGTGCAATATAAAATATTATTTTGTTGTATATATTTTTAGATATTTTGCAAATTCAATAGATTTTTCTTAAGAAAAATTCTTTCGCCAGTATAACTGCTATCATTATTTAAGTAATAGAAATATGGGTCTGGATATGTGCTATCGTTTTCTCTTACTGGATAAAATGAATTCATTTCAAAACCGTTAGATGTAATTACTCTTGATAAGCCTTGTTCATAGTTATAAATAATAAGCTCTTTTTTGTTTTCTTTTTTTATTGAGTTCATAAAATCTGTAAAGAAAGGCTTTTCAAAAATATTTTTTGAAACTGAAACAAAATATGACTGAATGTGAGGAGAATTAGCATCTAGAATAAGCTCTTTAGAATAACCATTTTTATTTATTGTCATACCAAAGAAATCGTGTGCTTTAACTCCTTTTATAACTTCTTCTATAGAATTTCCATTATATACAACAGAATCATTGCATAAAATAAGATTATCTACATTTTGTAATACATTTAGGTTTTGAAGTAATAAAAATCCTCTTTTGTATGAACCGAAATCGTACTCATTATGTCTTTCAATAATGTAGGCATTTGCTACTGATGAAAGCTTTTCGATTTCAGCTTCTAACATAGGACAATCTGATACTACAACTAAAAAATCTGTATATTTTTTTAGTTCTTGTAAATACGCTAGGGTGTTTTCGAGTAATAATCCATCCTTGTTAAAAAGGGCAAAAATAGTTGCAGTTTTGTTTTTATAGTTAAGGGTTTCAGGGTTTGACAAAATCTTTTGAGTGCTAATAGCATTTTTAGGGAATTTAATTTTAGCTTTGAATTTAAAAGAAAATTTTATCCCAAAAATTCTAAGAATTACTCGATTTTGATTACTGTCTATTGTTTTTGAAAAAATTTTTGAGAACATACGTAAAACCCTCTTTAGCTTTTACTTGATTATACAAAAAACAAACTTGTCTGTAAAAATAATCTGGCTAACTCTAAAATGTTTTTTTATGAAATTTCAACCATCAAGTTATCTTTTTTATTCTTTATTTATAGTTTAAATGTTAGTTTTAGACCTAAAATTATAATTGTTATACGTTTCTTATTGTTTATATTCATTGTTGTAATTGAAAATATTTTTTCAAAAAATGAAAAATTACGGACTTTATATGGTTCTTTAATATTCTTCTTATCTAATTTTTCTAATAATTGTGGGTAATATTCAAAAATATTTTTTAATTGAATATCATTTCTATTTTCATAAACATTTATCTTCCATAAACAATTATTATCTTGAGAACCTTCTACGTATTTTAATTCAAATTTATTCTTCTTACTTATTACATTGATTTTTGTATTATTCAAAACAGCCATTGCCCAAAACCAAATATCATCAGCTGTTGGGCATAACTTTGTGAATAGTTTTTTATTCAAAATGTCTTTATATAAACTGTTTGGAGGATATAAGACCCCTCCACAACCCGTAAAGAAATTGTTATATGAAGATTTAAGATTAAATATTTCAAAGATCCAATCTTTATATGGTAAAACATTTCCATTTTTATCAAATGATATTCGATGTGCTCTATAACATTGAATTTCATTTGGATTTTGAAGATAATTTCTATACAAATCCTTCAACCAATTATTTGGATAAAGAATATCGTCATCAGCTGTAACCACTATTGAATTTGGACATTCTTCCAATGTTGGAATAAGTTTTTTATATGATTTTATATCCTCGCACCATTTAATTTCTAAACCTCTTTCTCTCAAATCTAACAAAGCTTTGGGTAAAGATTCTTCTTTATTTTCAAACTGTTCTTCTGCTAACCATAAAATAACTCTATCAGCTTTTAAAGATTGATTTAACAAAGTTTCGATTGTTTTATAAACAAAATTTATTCTTGCAGGGAATGAAGTTAAAGATACAACTAATGTAGTTGGAAATTCTTTAAATTTTTCATTTGCTATGTTTAAAAATTCTTTTTTTTCTTCGTCCTTTAAGTTTTCAAATAAGTATGTAAAAATATCTAATTTTGCCCTACGTTTTATGACATCTATCCAAATCGTTTGAATATCCTTAGAAACGTTATTTTTAATATAGTCAATGATTCTTGAATAAACATCAAAAGCATTTAGTGCACTTTTTATATCTATTTTTACTTTTGTTTGAGAAATTGGATTTTCTCTATAAAAATAAGTAACATTGTTTATAACTTTTATTTCTTTTGCTCTTATAATTGCACAATCTGTAAAATAATTGTCCTCTGCTGAGCTTTTTACATCAATAAAACTTATTTTGCTTTGATTTATAAAGTCACGTTTATATATTTTATTCCACGCAACTCCACTTGCTAGAATAATATTTGATTTTTCATAATTGTCTTTAACCAAATATTTTCTATTTCTTAAACCTACGTGTTTTCGTCTTGTTTTCTTATCTCCATCTTTAAATAATTTTATCTTTGACGTTGCAACAATATCATATTTGCCATTTTTACTTGCGGTATATAAGGCCTTAAAGTAATTTTTGCTTACAATATCATCAGAATCTACAAAACCAATATATTCACCTTGTGCTATTTTTAATGCGTTATTCCTAGCTTGACCAGAACCACGATTTTCTTGATTTAAGACTATAAATCTACTATCATTTTTTGCGTATTCATTTAAGATTTCTAACGATTTATCTGTAGATCCATCATTCACACATATAAATTCAATATTTGACAAGGTTTGACTTTTAAGACTATTCAAACAATATCTTAAATATTTTTCCGCATTATATACAGGAACAATTACACTAACTTTGATATTATTAATATTTTTTATTGTTATGACTTTAGTTTTCATTATTACCTCTTTTTATTGATAATTTCAAACCTAAAATTCTTATAACAATATAATTTCTATCTCCTGACAATTCACCTCTTACTGAAAAAAATTTTTGAATAAATGTTGGCGGTGGCAAAATAGGAGGAATTACTAAATCTCGAATTTTTTTCTGTAAATTTTCATCACTTGTTAAAAAACGTAAAATGCTATTTTTTACAGATGTATCGTTTTTTATTAGTTCTGGGTTGATTTTACTGTTATTGCTTTCATGCCAACGATATTTTAGTAAAACTTCTTGTAAATTTTCAAAATTCAATACCCTAACAGCTCTTGACCAAAGTTCGTAGTCTTGTGCAACCTTAAAATCTTCGTTATATCTTAAATTGTATTTATCAAAATCAGATTTCCTTAACATTACTGTTGGTTGTGCGATATAACAACCTTTTAAAAAATCCAATATTTTAGGTGTTTTTGGGTGGGTTACAATTGAATATTCTGGAAAAATCTCAAAACATGAGCCTAAAACTGAAATTTTTTTATTTTCATCTAAATACTTAACTTGTTTTTCAAATCTTTCTGGTAAGGAAATATCGTCACTATCAACTAAAGCAATATATTCGCCTGTTGCCATTTTAAAGCCTTTGTTCCTTGTCTTTGGAATCCCTTGATTTTCTTGTTTTATATATTTTATTCTTTCATCTTTGTAAGATAAAATAACGTCTTCAGCATTATTTGTTGAACCATCATTGATAATGATAAATTCAAAGTCTGCGAAAGTTTGATTAAGAATACTTTCTATAGCTTCTCTTAGATATTCTTCCTTTGTGTTATATACTGGCATTATTACTGAAACTCTTGTCATAAACAAAACTCCTTATTAAAATGAGAGTTTAAGTCCTCTTTTATCCCAATAAATTTCATTGTTTCAGATACAGTAGACTGGTTAAAAAGCCATTCCAACATAGCTAAGTCACCATATTTTTGGTAATAGTGGTATCCAAAGGTTTTTCTCCACGAAGAAACGGAATATTCTTTTTCAATTCCTAAATCAACACAAATCTCTTTAAAATTCCTAAAAACCTGTATTCTATCAATCGATTTACCTAACCTCGATATAAATAAGGGTTCTTTTAATTTTCTATTCTCAATATATTCCTTTGCTAATTCTTTAATCTCAGAATTTAGGGGAAAGATTTTTTTATTCTTTGTATAAGCCTCTTTTATCGTAAGTAAATCTTTATTTTTAATATCGCAAACTCGAAGTTTCAAAAGTTCTGCAAGCTTAATCCCTGTATTAATCGATAATAAAAACAATAACAAATCTCTCTTTTGATTTTTATCCAAATATTTTTGTTTAATTTGTTCTATTAATTTTTTATCTGTAATAGGACTGCTTGCCATCATAAACTTCTAAATTCTTCCATCTAATAAAATTGCTTCTATACTTAACCTTTTGATTAAAAAGTTAAGTAAACTAAGATGAAAGTTATACTTATATCTTAAGTTTGTGATTTATAAAAATTTAAAAATCTCGTAACATTTTATTATTGTAAAAATTTAATTAATATATGATTTTTTTGTAAAATTTTAAGATATTTGTGCTAATATTTAAGAATAAAATAAATCTCATAACTTTTTAATCAGTAAGTTAAGAGATAAGGAGTTTTGCCCTATAAAATAAATTTATTATAACTATCATCAATTTCGTCTTGTTCTATACCGATATATCTCAATGTGATTTGAGGAGATGAATGGTTAAAAATCTTTTGTAACATTGCGACATCTTTGAATTTTTTGTAATGATGATAACCAAATGTTTTTCGCATTGTATGTGTTCCAATGTTTTCTGATAAGTTCAAAGTTTTGCAAGCTTCTTTTAAAATATAATATGCACCAAACCTATCCATACGGTTATTGAAAATGGTCGTAAATAATGGTTCTTCAACGTGTTTTCCTTTTGTGAATTCTTCAAACATAGGTTTTAATTTTGCATTAATTGGAAACTTTTTGTGTTTGCCAGTTTTCTTTTCAGTTATTTGAATATGAGTTTTGTTTTTGACATCACCGACATTAAGTGCAACAATGTCTGAAATTCTTAATCCACAATTCGTTCCAATAGTGAAAAGTAATAAATCACGTTTACTTTTTTGTGTAAAATACTCTTCTATTTTGTGCAAATGTTTTAAATCTCTAATTGGTTCAACTGTTGTCATAACTTCTCCTTTAACTATCTGCGACCCCTTTAACAATAAAAAAGAGAAGTTAAATAAAATATTCAAGTATTTTTATTTAAGCAACCGTCAGGTTGCGTACTTAGATAGAATACGGTAAAACCTCGTGCCGAAACAAAAAGACTTCCAACAAGGAAGTCTTTTTAAATAAATCTGCCGATGGCCGGGGTCGAACCGGCACGAGGTTGCCCTCACAAGATTTTGAGTCTAGCACGTCTACCAATTCCATCACATCGGCGTGATATATATTCAGTTGTCAATTTTATTTGCTTCTGTGATGGAATTGGTTTAATCCAACTGGCTTCCCTCGCATGTCCCACTTCGTGTGAGCCTCTAGGTCGCCTTATCATCACATCGGCGTAACATGTGGCATGATATGTTCATTTCATTAAAAATTTTGTGCCAAATGTATTTAATTTGTATACTTATCATACCAAAAAATTTTCAAATTTCAAATATTATTTATTTCGTTACTTATTTACCCTTTTTTATAAAACTTTCTTCTCTGAATTTTCACTCCTAAAACAATTATATTAATTTTGTGAGTGAGGGAAATTATGCGTAAACTTTTTTATCTAGCCTTAGCTATGCTAATTTGTTCGTACATATCTGTTCATGCGGCGACACTTGAGGGTGGTGTTTCAACAGCAAGAGTAAAGTCAGAACCCATAAAAAACCAAATTTTCGATTCGGCTACAAATCTTCCTATTCCTTATGCAAAAGTTATTTTGCCAAAAGAAAATTACACAACCTACACGGATGCAAATGGATATTTTTCTCTAAAAACTCGTGTTCGTGATAATTCTATTCTTGCTGTTGCAAAAGAGGGTTATCGTCCGTTTTCTTTAACCCTAAATCAAAATTCTTTGGCAAAACCAATTATTGTAGGTATTGATAAATCAAAACCTCTTGATATTGTAATAGATTCAACGATTTGTCACCTAGGAGATGGTGCGTATTCAGACAATTCGGCCAATTCGTCAGAATTTAAGGCTCAATCCGTTGGACCATCTTATTCAAAATCTTTTTCTATAAATAAAACCTCTCCAAATCAAAATATTTATATCGTAATAGGAACATTGATAGGTCTTGATACAAAGCTTGCAAATAAAGTTGGTCAAAACCGTATAACGACTGCGTATTCTTCGCCTGTAGAAGTTTTCGTTAATGGTTCAAAAATTTCTGAATTACATTTGAACGGTGATAATCAACGAGTAAAAATTCCGCCAATGCTAGTTTATAATGGCAAAAACGAGCTTACTATAAAAACAGGTCATAATATGATGGAAACAGCATATATCGACTACGACGATATTGAATTTATGAATTTATCAATTCAAACGGAATAAGGTGTCTAGTGCTAAATTTTCTTGTGTTCAAAAAATACGTAAGCTTAAACACTTACGTATTTTTACGGACTTTTTTCTTTTTTAAAATTTGTCATAATAAAACAAAAGGAGATATAAATGGCAAATTTAAAAAAAGAAATTTTGCAAGCATTAAAAAAATCAAATAGTACAAATGAGATATTAGGTAAAATTTCAAATTATCAAAATATTTTAATGAAAAATTATAATAATCCAATACTAAGTGAAGAAATAAAAAACAAAATTTTAGACATTCATACAGTGTTGCAAAATGTTGGAAAATCAATCTATCGTCATGGTTTATTAAAACAACATAATATTGTTAATGAAGATGATTATGATGATTTAGAGGGAGTTGTTTTAAAAGGCGGAATAAGTAATGTAAGATATATTTGGCATTCAGAACAAGGCGAACATACTTGTGATGAATGTGCTGAACTTGACGGACAAGAATTTGATATGTTTGATGATATTCCAGAAAAACCTCACCCAAATTGTCAATGCACCATAGAAATGATAGAATGTGATTCTTCAGAATTTGATAATGATGATGAACCATGTGATACAATAATAGAAATTGAAAATTTAATTGAAAATATTGAAAATTCAAATAATGAGGCAGAAAGTATTTTAAGTAGTATAGAAATTGACATGAGTGACATTCAAGATTTATTATCAAAAATTCAGAATTTTATTGATGAAATATTATCTATAATTAATGAATTAGAATCTGAATATGGAAAACATTTACCAGAATGTGAAAATAATATTGATGAAGAGTATTTGCAAGCATGTAATCAAAAGAGTAATTTGCAAAATTTATTAAAAGATGTTTTTTCAATTTTAACTTCGTTGGAAACTTTTAAAAGTACTTTATCAATTTTTATATCAAATTATGTGGAGCTTTTATATCATGCATATATACTAAAAGAATTTGAAATGGATAAATATTACCATTCTAAAGCAAACTGCGAAGCAACCCAAAAACTTGGTGAATTAGGGGAAGCTTATGCTACAATATTAAGTGATACAAAAGAAGTTTATGACCAATACACGTATGTCCATACTCACAAAGTTTCTGTAGAGGATGCAGTTGCTGATTCTGAACGTGACCAAGTTGCGAACAGATTGGGTAGGTCTAGAGGTAGAGAAAATCAAAATTGCCAATGCTCAACTTTAATGCGTGATTTATTGCCAAAATATAAAAAATAACATAATATTATCTATATGAAAAATTATATTAAAATGTCTAGTTTTATTTTATTTAGCATATTTTGTGTATTAGGCTTTTGTATACTGATATTCCACTCAAGTATAATATTATTACACGCTGTATATTCAAACCTATTTGATATTCAAGTTTTATTGTTTTTGTTTGGTATTATCGTATTACTTGGTTTGTTTTTACTAATATTAGTAAAAGATTTTTCCATTGGGCTAAAATCCATTTTATTACTGATTTTATTGGGTTTTCAAATGGTTTATTTTAAAGTTACCTTATTTCTTCCGACTATAGATAAAATCCTCGAAAATCAAGTATGTATTGAAATGGGTATTTGTAATAAATTACCAAAAGATTGATTACGGCAAAGTTGCAGGCCAAATAAAACAGAGTATTATAAAACTAAAAATTAATACAAAACAGAAATTTATTGACGTTATTATCCAATCTTTTTTGTTTTTATTTTTTGAAAGGAGTTTTAAGGCAAGAGTAGTAACTTGGATAATATAACTTATAGGAATAACTATAAGATAAAGTATCAAAAATAATACAAAAACAAAATATAAGTAGCGATAACTTTCTGCAGGTGTTAAATCTGAAAAAATTAGCGAAAGTATTGGTACTAACAATGAAGCAATAAATACTATTGCTGATACTATAAATGTTTTATCAGTTTTATTTAGCATATATCTATTGTAGCATGGTTTTTGTCTTAATTAATTTTATATCCAGTAGTGCATTTAAAATTCTTTTTTTGTTGTAAAATAAAAGAAAAAAGGAATTAGATATGCTAAAATTACACAATACATTTACAGACAAGACAGAAGAATTTAACACAATCGAGCCAAACAAAGTTAAAATGTATGTTTGTGGACCTACAGTATATGACAATGCTCACTTAGGTCACGCTCGTTGTTATATCACTTGGGACGTTTTATACAGATATTTAAAATTTAAAGGTTATGATGTAACTTATTGCCGTAACGTTACAGACGTAGACGACAAAATTCTTAAAAAAGCTGAAAAAGAAAATAAAACTCCAGAAGAAGTTTCAAAATATTGGTACAAGGCTTTTGAAAACAGCATGAAAGCTTTAAACACTTTAAAACCAGATATTGAGCCATTTGCTACAAAAACTCTTGGTGAAATGATTTCTATCGTAAAAGACTTAATCAAAAATGGTTATGCGTACGAAGCTGGTGGAGATGTATATTTCAGAGTTAAAAAGTTCAAAAACTATGGTATGCTTTCAAAACAACCTATTGACCAATTAGAAAGTGGCGCAAGAGTTGAAGTTGGTGATTTAAAAGAAGATCCACTTGATTTTGCGTTATGGAAAAAAGATGAAAAATTTGGTTATAATTCACCATGGGGTGTGGGTCGTCCTGGTTGGCATATTGAATGTTCTGCAATGAGTAGAAAATACTTAGGCAAAACTATTGATATTCACGCAGGTGGTGCAGACTTAATCTTCCCTCACCATGAAAACGAAATTGCTCAATCAGAATGTGCAAATGGTTGCAAATTTGTAAATTACTGGTTGCACAATGGTTTTGTAACAATTAACAATGAAAAAATGTCAAAATCATTAGGTAATTTCTTAACTATTGATGAATTATTAAAAACTTATGATGCAAATACAATCAGATTATTTATTTTAACAAATCATTATCGTATGCCAGTTGAATTTTCTGATGAAGTTTTGACTTCAGCTTCAAATGGTGTAAAAAGATTGTTGAATGCTAAGGCTACAAAAATTGATGACTCACTTGATTTGACTCAATTTGAAGAATACAAACAATTCGTTGAAGCTATGGATGATGACTTGAATACATCAAAAGCTTTGGCAGTTTTATTTGATTTGGTAAATAAAGCAAATAAGGATGTACCTTATGCTTATACATTATTGGTTAAATTAGCTGAAACTCTTGGCTTTAATATGACAAAAACTTCTCTTTCAGAAGAAGAATTAGAAGAAAAAGTTTCTGAAATTTCTTCAAAATTAGGTGAAAATCTTTCATCAATGGATGAATTAATTTCTCTAAGAAAAAATGCTAGAGAAGAAAAGAACTGGGATTTAGCTGACAAAATTCGTTTAGCTTGTGATGAAGTAGGAATTATTTTAAAAGATTCAAAGGAAGGAACAACTTGGGAATTAAAAAATTCTTAGGAATATTAATTTTAACAATTGCATTTTTCTTCTCAAGCCTTTGTGTTCAGGCTCAAACGGTTAGAGTTGGCATTAGTAATCAAAGTTTTTCTGTTCTTGATTATTCAGATATTACTTTGTTTGCACTTAGTACGGTATATGTTTATGACAAGGATACAAATAAAGAATTACTAAAACTGGATAGAGAAACAAATTTTCAAATAACTTTGAAAGATGGTAAATTTACTATTTCAACGGATGAACTAAAGAAACCAATTAAAAATGAGGGAAATCTTTTAGTTGTTTCTCCGACTGGCTGGTTGGGTGTTAACGGTTTAAAAAGAGCTGGGAAGCAAGCATATTACCGTGGCAAGTTTGAAATTTTAAAATCAGAAAAGAAAAAAGACAGATTTTATTTAGTAAATGTTCTTGATTCAGAAGAATATTTAAGAGGTGTTGTTCCAAATGAAATGCCTGTAAGCTTTGGTTTACAAGCATTAAAAGCACAAACTGTTGCTGCAAGAAACTATGTTCTTTCACCTCGTACAAAAGCTTATAAAGAGTTTGACGTGAATGATAGTGTTGCGAGCCAAGTTTATTTTGGTGCAAATACAGAAAAATCTCTTTCAAATCAAGCTATTGCAGAAACAAATGGCATTGTTGCACTTTATGACTGGAATTTGATTTTAGCTCAATATTCTTCAACAGCTGGTGGTTATACTGAATATTATGACAATGTTTATGGCGATGCTAAAAGAATAACGAAACCATATCTTGTAGCTGTTCCTGATAGTCCTGAAATTAAACCTCTAAGAACACAAGAGGATGTAAGAGAATTTTATATGAACACTCCAAAAGGTTTGTATGATTCAAAATCTCCGTATTATCGTTGGTCAAGAGAGTGGTCAAAAGCTGAATTAGAAGAAGTCTTAGTAAAAAATCTTCCAAAATATGCAGGCTCATCAAATGTTGTTCCTGAAAATAAAGAGGTGAAAACTCCAAAAGATTTACAAGATATTGTTATTAAAAAACACGGTATTTCAGGTAAAATTATCGAAATGGAAATTGTGTTCAAAAATAACAAATACAAGGTTACAAGAGAATTAGTTATAAGAAGATTATTTACAAAAGACGGCAGAGCTTTACCATCTGCAAATGTTTATTTTGATAAAGTTTATTCAGAAGGATTATTTACTAAGAAAGAACTTGATACAATAACTGCTTATGGTGGTGGTTTTGGTCATGGTGTTGGAATGAGCCAATACGGTGCTGGATATATGGCAACTGAATTAAAAATGCCTTATTCAAAAATCCTAAGACATTATTATACAGACATTTCTCTTGCTACAATGCCAGTTGTGATTTCAAATGCACCATCTCAAAGAGTTGCCACTCAAAAATTCTTTGTAACTCAAAAAAGTGCGAGATTAGTTATTAATAATAAATTCCAAATTGGTAAAATTTTGGTTAATATAAATGGCAAAGAAGTAATGATTTTACTAGAAAAACATATCTTACCATCACATAAATTTGATGCGGTAGATATTTCAAAATATTTAAAAAAGGGTGAAAATGTTATCACTTATTCTTATCCAAGTGAAGAGGGTAATAATAAAGAGATAAAAGTGTATGTAGAACTTACAGGTGAAGATGAATAGCGAAACAAAAACGACGACTACTATTTTAAAAGCAGCTTGGATAATAGCTGTTGTTACTGTATTTAGTAAATTACTTGGATTTGTCAGAGATGTTATTGTAGCAAATTATTATGGTGCTTCAACAGTATCTGATGCATATTTTTATGCATATCAAATTCCAGCTCTTGCAGTAATTCTTTTAGGCGGTGTTGGTGGGCCTTTCCATAGTTCTACAGTTGCTGTTTTTTCAAAAATAATACCAAATTTTAACGTTAAAGCTCCGGAAAATGCAAAAAGATTATTTAACACATTTGTAACTGCAAGTTTTATTTTCTTCTTGTTTTTATCAATTTTGTTTTTCGTATTTTCTGAACAAATAATGTCTATAATTATTTCAGGCGAAAGTAATGCAGAATTAATACATTTGGCATCAAATCACTTGAAATTAATGACACCGACAATTTTAATAGGTGGCCTTGTTGGTATTATGTACGGTATTTTGGTTACTTATAATGAATTTTTGATACCGAACCTTTCTCCAATGATGGTTAGTTTTGTAATCATTGGAACATTAATGGCAACTGGCGGTGATAAAACAGGTTATGTGCTTGCTGGTGCTACTATGGTGGGTGCATGTTGCCAATTATTATTACAATTACCAAAGGTTATTAAATTAGGATTTAATTTTAAACCTAATTTTGAATTTTTTAATAATCCTAATTTTAAAACAATATTAGAACTATTATTCCCAGCTGTTTTAAGTTCAACAGTAGGTCAAATTCATATTTACGTGGATATGTTCTTTGCATCTTCTCTAGAAGAGGGTGCTTGGACAGCGATTGGTTTTGCAAATAGAATTTTCCAATTCCCAGTTGGAATTTTGGTTACTGCATTTTTAGTTCCATTATTCCCAGTATTTTCAAAACTTGTAGGACAAAAAGATTGGGATGGTATTAGAACATACTTTAACAAGGGTGTTGGGGTATTATTATTAGCTGCAATTCCTGTTATTATCGGTATAATTTGTGTTGGACAAGATGCAGTTGCACTTGTATTCCAAAGAGGTGCATTCGATAGTAATGCAACATTTATGGTAACAGAGGCTTTATGGTTCTTATCTGTTTCTATAATTCCTTATGTTTTCAGAGATTCAATAACAAGAGTATTTTATTCTTTTAATGACTCAAAAACACCTTTTATCGTGGCTTTTAGCTCTATTGTTTTAAAAGCTGTATTAAATATGCTATTAGTCAAACGACTAGGTATTGCAGGTATTACTCTTTCAACTTCTCTAGTAACTCTGTTTAATGCGGTACTTTTAGGTATTTTAATTTCTAAACAGATAAAAATGGATTACAGAAGTTTATTCAAGAATTTCTTTAAAATGTGTGTTGCTGGTGCAATAACTCTTTGTATTTGTTATTTCTTGAGCTATATGATGGATAAACTTCAAATGCAAGCTCAGTTATTAGAAATTCTAAAAATTTGTACAGTTGGACTTGTTTGTATTATAATTTATATTGGTCTAAATTTATTGTTTAGAAATGAGTATGTATTAGAGTTAAAAAATAGATTAGTGAAGGCGAAAAAATGATTTTTGAAAAAGATAAGATTATAAAAATTTTAAATAATGACGGTATTATTGCATTCGTAACCGATACTGTTTGGGGTCTTGGTTGTTTACCAACAAGTGAACGTGGTTGTAAAAGAATTTATGAAATCAAACAAAGAGATCAAAGAAAACCTCTAATTTTGATGTCTAATTCTATTTATAATTTAGTAAAATATGTAGAATCAGTTCCTGCAAAAGCTGATGAATATATTAACCAATATGTTCCAGGGGCTTTGACTCTTGTTATGAAAAAAAGTGAAAGAGTTCCAAACTGGTTATCATCAAATATGGATACAATCGGTATTAGAGTTCCTAAAAATGATACTTTTAAAGCTCTTTGCGATTTTATTCCTGGCAGAGTTTTAGCAACAACAAGTGCAAATATTTC
The DNA here is from genome assembly GCA_002297005.1 of Cyanobacteria bacterium UBA791. Taxonomy (GTDB): domain Bacteria; phylum Cyanobacteriota; class Vampirovibrionia; order Gastranaerophilales; family Gastranaerophilaceae; genus UBA791. Next base: position 36,537 of record DBIX01000032.1, read on the forward strand.
TGGTGAAAAACCAGCGTTAACTTACGAAGATGTTGTAAAAAATTACAACTTAAAAGTTGATTATGTTGTAGAAGATTTTGGAAACAAGGCAACAGGCGTTGCTTCAACCGTAGCAGGCGTTTTTGATGACGAAACAGTAATTTTCCGTCAAGGTAAAATTAAATTGTAAACAATTGTAAACTGTTCAAAATCATGGTAGCAAAAAAAATTTTGAGGGGTGTTATATACATGCATACAGAGAGTATGCAGAGTATTGTAGACTAATAGGTCAGGAAAATGGTAGATAATAGAGCAGCAGGATTTTATGGAATAGGCGGTGCTTTTAATTTTAGAAGTGGCGATATTTCTGGTACAGCGGCTTCTTTACAAGACGATAAACAAGGTCAAGGTAACGAATATTATCAACAACGTAAAGATAAGGAAGAACAAAAAGCTCCTGTAAATACCTCTCCATACGTTGATAGAAGTGCACAACTTAGTGCTACTTTGAGTTCTTTAGCAATGCTCAATGTTGCTAATGTTTTGAATTCAAAAATGCGAGCGAGAGATTTAGATAAAATTTATGATTACGATGAAGATAAAATAGAACCTTCAAAAGAAGAAGAATTGGTTTATAGGGTTTCCAATATAAAGAGAGATAAAAAAGAAAATTAAAGTTTTAAGAGAGATGAGATAAAATAGAAAAGTTCAAGTTCTTACTTGGACTTTTTTATTTTAATATTTATCTTGAACATAAAAAAGACCGAGGTTTAAATCGGTCTTTATCTTCGTTTATTTAATGTTTTCGCTTTTAAGCTTTTACTTTTTCTTGTCTAACTTCTTTTTTCATTTGTGTTTCAAAAGGGTTTGAAACATTTTTATTTTCAACTTTCTTTTCTGCTTTTACTTGTTTTTGTTGAACTTTAGAATGTTTCGTTTGTTCAGGTTCTTTTTCTTTTAAGATGTTTTTAAATTTATCAAGTTTTCCTAAAAGTGGATTTAACTTGTTATTCAAATCGTTTCTCAAAGAATTTGCTTTATTTTGGTCATAACTAATTTTTGCAACATCCATTCCTGATTTTGCTCTTACTGCTTGACCTAAAATTTCAGGCATATTTAGTGCATAACTGTTTTCATCTTGTAATGCTCTATAATAATCATCTTCAAAATCGTTATCTACACGAAGTTTCCAGTTTTTATCGTTAGCTTGACCGCCCATGTTATATGTTTTGTTTATACCTAAGAAGTCTGAGAACATAATTTGTAAGTTCTTTGTACCTCTAAATAATTCAGTAAATTTAGAATCTACACGACTTTGTTTGCTGTTGATAATTTCGTTTCTGTATTCATCTCTGCGAGAACTTGTTGCAGGGTCTGGATTTAAGTAACCTGCTAAGTAATCAACATTCCATGCATCTGAATTTCTTACCCAGTCTTTTTGAACCATTTCACTTGCTGGTTCAAAGTCATGAGATACAACCAAACTCCAGTTTTCTTTTCTTGGTGCATTTTCTGCTCTGCTCCATAGAGTTTGAGTTAAGCCTGGTAAATTTTCCTCGTGATGATATACCCAATCAAAAGCAGGTGTTGTAGAGCCTAAGTCTTCCCAAACTGCTTCGTTTTTATCGACACCAAATTCTTTGAATGTTGGTAAAACAATTTTGTTTAAAACTTTTTTGAAATTACCGTCAGGGTCAATGTCGTTCATATAAGAAACATTGTTTGCCCATAATCTATCACGGTTTACTGCACCGTTAGCGTTTCTGAAGACTGTATTTTCTTTGTAAATATAAGGGTCAACCAAACCTAATGCGTGGTCAATTCTTACGTTATCATAATTCTTTAATGAATAAGTAATTTTTTCTTTTAATAATTTACCACTTTCACCTAAAGAGCCATCTTTATTAAGAAGTTTTTTAGGGTCAAGAACTGGAATACCCCAAGTTTGAGGTGAATTATCAACACCGCCATAAGGACAACCTAATTTCCAATCCTTTAAAAAGGCATCTTGGTTAGCCCACACATCACTTTCGTTAAAGCCTACCAATAAATCACCAATATAATTAAATCCAATTTCTTTTCTGTGTTTTGTATTATCTTTTAATTGTTTATCTGCTAAAAACTGAGTAAATGTGTTTAGTTCTACTTCGTCACCGTGTTTTGCCATGATTTCGGAATAACGCTTTATTGAATCTTTGTCGCCATTCTTTAATCCTTGAGGTAAATTCTTATCGACCTTGTTCCATATTTCAAAATTTTGGTCGTTATGCATCTTTTTCAGAACTTTATACAATCCATCATTTTCAACCCAATTTTTATTATCTTCTTTAAAAGCTTGGTATTCTTTGTTCAGTTTTAAGGCATCCTTGTCCTTGTTTGCAACTTTTGTTTTAAAGTTTCCAAAAGCTTCGCCTAATGCTATATCATAGTTGTCAAAAGCTTTGTCAAAGTCTGTGTAATTGTAGTTTGTATCTTTCGTTTCTTTATTTTTTGTTGATACTTTATTATAAGTTTTTTCGCTTAATATTCCTGCATATTTTTTAGTTGTCAGAGGTTCTAAATCAATAAATAATTCGTTTTTAGCAAATACTTTTGAAATATATGGGGAATTATCTTTTTTACCAATAGAACCACCAGGACCAAGTTGAACAGAGTTAAAACCGTTCATTTTGATAAAATCTACAAACTTATCTGCACCCTTTGAATATGGTGAACCAATTGCTGTATCACGGTCTTTTGATGGAAAACTTGAGCCGTGTACAATCATTGATAAATTTTTTACACCTAAATAATCTAAAGCATCATGGATTGCTTTAGAATATTCTGGTTTTTCTTCTTCTCTTAATTTACGTCCAAAATTAAGATTTTTAGATTGTTTTGGATATATTGGGTTGGATATAGCATGTATTTTCATATCAGGTTAAACGTTCCTAAAAAATAAATTTGCTACTACACCTCTGCGATTGATTCAAAATTGTAATAATTCGTTACTTCTTCTCTAGCAAGTACAGTTAGATTATTGATATATTGTGAAAATATCATAAATATCATGTGTCTAACTTCCATAGGAACAACTAACAATATATTTTCCATGCCTTGTTTTTCAGCAATTTTTTCTATTTTATTTACGATTGTTTCAATTTTTGAGGCTTCTAATCTAACGATGTTGTCATCGTTATCTTCTTGTTGTGCTTCAAACATGTGCAACATTGTTTTGTCAGCAAATTCTATACCTTGGATAACATCGTCTTCTGATAAGTATTTATAGCAAATAAGTCTTGCCATAGATAATCTGATTTTATCCAATAAATCTTCTTTTGTTGGCTCGTCTGAAAAATCATTGATTTTTTCAAACAAGTAAACAATGTCTTTTATTGAAACACGTTCTCTGATTAGGCTTACAAGTAAATATCTTAATTCTGAAACAGAGATAAAGTCACCTATAATGTTTTCAACCAAGAATGGGTTTTTGTCATTAACAAGTTCCACATATCTATTTACTGCATCATAATCAAGCAACTCATCAACATATTTGATAGAAACATATTCTAATGCTCTACCGATGTATTCTGATGGAGTTATACCTTTTTGCCAAAAATCTTCTGTTTGCTCTTTCTTTATCCAAAGAATTTTTTTGCCTGTGATAGAATCTACTCCAGAAAACATATCCTTTTTCTTTTTGATATTAAGTTCATCTTGGAAGAACATTAAGTAATTTGGATAAACAAATGAATTAAATACGCTTAGACCTCTAATATTGATTGAAAATTCATAAGGTGCAAGCAATTCATCGTCCTTAAACATAATTTTTGGAATAACATATCCTAATTCATCTGTAAGTTGTTGTCTAACTTTTACAGTTTCACTTAGCAAATCATTGTCATTATCAGCTTCTGGGCTAACAAATTCAACGATTTCTTCGTTTAAATGAATGGCAAATTTTTCTGATGAAATATAATCAAACATTTCATCTGGAGAAATTGCTTTAACCAAGCTGTGTTGCAAGTTTTCTAATTCCTTATACCCTGCAGACATTTTGTCGTTTAAATTTTTTCTTTCGCTAGAACCAACTGTGGCATTTTCTAATTGGTTTTTGTATTTTTGAACTTTTTTCTTTTGTTCTTTTATTTTTGATTGAATATCTTTTGTTATTTCATAAGGAGTAAGCTTTTGAGAAAGCATTTTCTCCATTTGGCTTTTGAAAGCAGAGATATTCATGACTTCATCATAAGCACTACTTGCATTTAGATTAGCGTCTTTTACGAAAATACAATTAAAGTTAAAGCCGTCGTCTGATTCAACTTCGTGCATTGAATACAATTCCCAGCCATCTGCTGACATTTCATTTAATAAATTTTCTAATGGCTCTGTTGTGTCTGCTGGAACTGTTTTAATTATGTATTGAAGTTTTGTATTTTTAAACATTTTATTCTCCTTTTGAAGATGTAGTCTTTATAAGAGTATAATCAATATTTAATTATTTTGCACCTTTTTTAAGTTTTGCAATAACTAAATCGCTAACATCAATTCCGCCAACAAAAAGAACTCTTGCATCAACGATAGCGTCAAGCTTTTGTTCTACAAGTACAGCTCTTGATGCGTTTTGAATTTTTTGGTAAATAGCTTGTTCTTTTTCAGCTTTGAATTTTAAATAAGCTTCTTTTTTAGCTTTGAATTCTTTTGCTACTTGTTCTTCAAAATTTTTCTTTTGAATAGGAGTTGTTAAAGTTTTAGATTTTTTTTCTTGTTGTAATAAGTATTCTTGCAAAGCTAATTCTTTTTGGCTGATTTCTCTCATAGCTGCTTGAATACCGTCATAACCGTTATAAATTTTTTCTGTATCAATATATCCAATACCTTCTGCAGAAGCCATTGAACCTGTTAATAATGTTGTTGCAAGACCTAATGCAATAAGCATATTTTTTAAATTTTTCATTTTGTTTTGTCCTTTCTATATTAAAGTATGTCTATTTTGTTACTAGTATGTTAAGTCACCAACCCCGAATGTGAAGTAACCATTTTTGTTTCCATTAGCACCTGGATTTGTAAGTGGAATACCATAATCAACAGATAATGGACCAATACCAGGAATGTAAACCTTGATACCAACACCAGCTGTAATAGCTTCCATTGGTCTATCATAAATAATATCTGAAATTGTTGGATGGAACATTTTACCTGCATCAACAAAGAATGAAAGTTTAAGGTTATCAAAGAATGGAACTTTTTTGATTCTGTCTAAGAATAATAATGGAGTGTTCAATTCTGCACTACCCATAACAAATGCATCGCCTGTACCTACACCACTCATTTTGAAACCTCTGATAGTGTATGGACCACCTAAACGGTATGCCATAACTTCAGGCATGTCGCCGTGAATGTTTCCACCAGCTCTAGCTGTAAGGGTGAAGGAAGATTTGCTTGCTACTGGCATGTATTGTTTTAACATACCTGTAAGTTTTCCGTGTGTGTAACTTGTATTATTTAATGCTATATTTTCTTCGAATTTAACATTAGCCAATGTACCATGTCTTGGGTTGATTGTTGTATCTCTTGTATCATAAGTTAACCCAGGAGCTAATGTTAGGAAGAAACCACCTTGTAATTGTTCAGCTCTTCTTGAAATTGGAATCTTATACATATTGTATAATGCACTAATTTTATTGAAGTCACCCTCTCTTGCATCAACATTTTCTAAACCAGCTGTAAATGTTGTTGATAAAAATCTGTTTGTTTTCCAAGCATGAGCAACTGTTCCTTGAATACCAAATCTTCTTTCAATAGCAAGTGGTACTTGATAACTACCAAAATCTCTGTAGAAGACTTTTGTCATTAAAGAAGTATCAGAGTTGATGAAATAAGGTTCAAAGAAACTAAGTTCTGCTTGAATATTCAAGTGGTCTTCAATAGTTGAGTCATTAAGAATTACGCCAGAACCAAGCATAAAGTTAAGTCCAACTCTTTGGTTTAAACCTCTAAAGTTGTTGTCGCTAATACCTAACGAACCAAAAATACCAGTACCACTATCCAAACCTCCACCAACAGAGATTTGAGCTGTTCTTTGTTCGTCAACTGTGATAGTAATGTTGTACTTGTTTGGATCTTGTTCAGACGGTTCAATTTCACGGTTTACATCCTTGAATGCTTGAGTAGCATATAATCTTACTAAGTCCGCCTTAATAAGATCTTCATTGTAAACCATTCCAGGTTCAGACAAAATGTTTCTTTCAATGATGTAAGCTTTCGTTTTGTGGTTACCTGAAATAAGGATTTTGTTGATAACACCCTCTGAAATTTCTATATTCAGCGTTCCATCTGGATCATCAGTTAGAGAGCTTATTCTAGCTAAGATGTAACCTTTTTCTGCATAATAGTTTTGAATGTTTTCAATAGCTTGATTGATTTGGGCATAGTTTTGAGGTTTGCCTTTTAGGGGTAATAAGAATTGCAGAATTTCGTCAGTTGGAATAACTGAATTACCATCAATTAAAAAGTCTGTTACTGGAATGTTTTCTTCAAGAACGATTTTTAAGGTTACAGAGTTGTCTGCGTTTTCGATAGGGATTGCTTTCATTCGTTCTGTGAAAAATCCAGTTTCGTAAATGTTTTTAAGGTTTCTTTGAATAGCATTCTTGTCATATTCATCACCTGGTTTTATGTCAATTAGGGTTTTGACATATTCTGGTTTAATAACATTAGTTCCCTCAATTTCAATGTTTTTGATAAATTGAGCTTCTTGTTTGATTAAAATATTGTCTTGAGTAGGGGCGTTTTGAGTGTTTTTAGTTGATTTTGAGCCGATAGCATTAGCTGGTTGGTTAATGCTTATAACCAACGCAAAAATTGCACATAATATCGCTATCTTTTTATATATTTCAGCTAAGCTCAAATTTTATCCCTAATCTTTATACTCAAAACTAATGTATGAAAATATTATACCCCAAACATGTCAGAATAACCATGAAATCAGCAATTTTTACACTATTTAACATTTAAAATTTTAGTTTCTGAAAACTATGATATAATTGACTCATGAGAAAATTAGCGATTTTATTTTCAAATGTAACCTTGTTTATTTTGGCAATCTCCATGATATTTCCGTTCTTAATCATGGTTTATCTTTCTTTTGTTCCAACATCAGAAATTTTTTCTCATAATTTTACTTTAAATTTAAGTTTGGATAACTATAAAAACGTTTTTAACGACATTCCTGTTCTAACTTACTTTTTAAACTCTTTGATTGTTGCTGTATTATCAACAGTAGGACAAGTTTTAATAGCAAGTCTTGCAGGATATGCTTTTGCAAGATTTGAATTTAAAGGTAAAAATCTTTTATTTTTTATAATTCTTTTAACCATGATGATTCCACCTCAAGTTAATATTATTCCTTTATTTTTCTTGATGAGGGAATTACATTTGGTAAATACTTATTCAGCATTAATCTTGCCAGCGTTGTTTGGTGGCTTTGGTATATTTATGATGCGTCAATTCTTTTTGGGCTTGCCAAAAGAACTTGAAGAATCAGCTTTATTAGATGGTTGTAATTTGTTTCAAACCTTTTTCAAAATCTGTTTACCACTTGCAATGCCAGCTATTGTTACACTAACTATTTTTACTTTTGTTTTAAATTGGAATAGTTTTATGTGGCCTTTGATTGTTACAAGTAGCGAGGGTATGAGAACTTTGCCTGTTGGTTTTGCAATTTTCAAAGGTAGTTTTAGAGAAATTACTTTATGGGGTGAATTGTTAGCTTGTGCTGTAATTTGCATTGTTCCTGTTATTGTAGTTTTCCTTGCTGGTCGCAAATATTTTATCAATGACCTAGTCAAAGGTGCAATTAAGGAATAAAAGACTAGCCATATAGTTAATTACAATAACCGAAAATGTCTACTACAATATGGCTATTATGCAACTTACGAAACCAAACTCTTCATTAGAGACATATTTGGCACTTGCAGTACATGATTTAAAAACCCCTATTAATGCTCAAATTTTGGCAGCAACATGTATTTTGCAAACAAAAAAACTCCCTGATGATTTACATGAATTAATAAACGATATTTTAGGCTCAGCAAAATATTTAAAAGATTTAGTGGATAATATTTTAACAAAATATCAAATGGATATTAATGAGCAGAAGTTCAATATTAAAACAAATTCAGTAGAAGCACTATTAGAAGATGCAATTGAAAGTATTAAATATCTTATTGAAGAAAAAAATATTAAACTAATTGTTAAAAATAGGTTGAAAAATAACAATCAAAAATTTGATTACCTTGAAATAAAAAGAGTTTTAACAAATTTAATCGCAAATGCTATTGATTTTACTAGAAAAAAAGTTATTTTAAAAATCTCTGAAACAGAAAAATATGTAAGATTTTCTGTCGCAGATTTTGGTTGTGGGGTTAAACTTGATAATCCTGACGATATTTTTAGTAAGGATTTGACATTATCTCAATCTCAAAAAAGATTAGGTACAGGGCTTGGACTATTTATTGCAAAACAAATTGTTTTAGCTCATAATGGCAAGATTTCTATCAAAACAAAAGAAAATTTTGGTACTGTCATATCCTTTATATTACCGAAATAATTTGTAAAGTGTTGATATATTTTTAAAAAATAGTTTATAATGAATTGACTAGGATGAGAGTGTTTTATGCATAAATTATTCAAAAATATATCACTATTTATTTTATCGATGCAAGAAAAAATCTTGTCACGAAAACTAAAAGGTGCTATGGGTACAACTTTTGTTAACTCTACATCTAAGACTGTTTTGTCAAAAGATTATACTGTAAATTTCAATACTGAAACAGAAAAAAATAAAGAAAAATTAAAAAAAGAAGTTACACATATTTTGAAAGAATTTGAAAATGATGTGGATAAGATTTTAGGTTATATTGAGCTTGAGGGAACAAAGGTTTATAATCTAAAATTTGCAGATAAAATTTTAGGTTTTATTGGTGAAGAAAAAGGGTTTTTAACTCAAATTGATGGCTTAAAAGCTTTATTTTTAAACTTGATTTTAAATAAAAAACTTTCAAACAAATTTGATGACTGTTTTGTTGTTGAAGATAAAAATGTCGAACCATATTCGCTAATTCACCAATTCCATAAATGGTATGCAAAAAAATTAAATCTTCCTGGATTTGATAAAAAAGCTCAAAAAATATTTAAGAAATATTTGAAAAACGATAGAGATGTTTCAAAATTAAAAATGGATGAAATTATGTCTTTGAAAGAGGCTATCGCAAGAGATACAGATGCAATCAATTTTGTTGTAGAACTTGCAAAAGGTTCTGAGGGTAGTAAAAAAGCTCTTGAAAAAATCAAAGACGGTGGTGCAAATATTTAGTTTTTATTATGGAGAAATCTTTAGAAAATATTGTTGAATTTTACAAATCTTTTGAACAGGTAAAGGCCATTGCTTTTGGCGGTTCTTGTAGTGCAAAAACCTCAGATATGGCTTCTGATATTGATTTGTATGTATTTTTAGAAAACGATATTTCAGTAGAAGAAAGAAAAAACTTTGTAGAAAAAATATCTTCAAATTTTGAAGTTGGTGGCGAATATTTCGGAAATGGTGACGAGTATTTTGTCGAGGATTTAGGACAACAACTTGATGTTATGTATTGGAATACAAAATGGTTTGAAGATGTTGTTGAAAATATTTGGATAAAAAATTATGTCCAAAATGGTTATACAACTTGTTTTTTGTATACTTTAAAGGTTTGTAAAATAGTTTATGACAAGGATAACTGGTTACAAGGTTTGAAAGATAAGATTAACACTTCGTATCCAATAAATTTGAAACAAAACATTATAAAAAGAAATATGATGTTGATGAAAGATAAACCTTTTGCATCATATTATGAACAAATAAAAAAGGCTTTAGCTAGAAAAGACGTTGTTAGTGTAAATCATAGACTTTCTGCATTTTTGGCAAGTTATTTTGATGTTCTTTTTGCTGTTAATGAAAAACTTCATTGTGGCGAAAAAAGATTGATTCAGTATTCAAAAGACAATTTGAAAATTTTACCAAAAGATTTTGAAGAAAATATTGATAAGGTTTTAACTCAACCAAATGAAAACACTTTAGAAATTTTAAATGAAATGGTTGAAAATTTAAGAGCAGTTCTTTAGTTTTGCCAATGAACTTTGAATTTTGCAATATCTTTGAGAGTTTGTTCGTAATTACCTTTAAAACAAACTGTTCTATCGTCAATATAAAGATATGACGGTATTTTGATATTTGTAACGTCTTTAAAATATTTGTCTAAATCATTTTTGATAAGCCATTTTGTGGCTAAGATTAGATTTCTTGATGTAAAAAGATAAAGTTCGTATTTTTCACAAAGATTTTCAAGAAAGTTTTTTGCTCCAGTTCTTATTTCAGGAATAGAATTTTCATCATATTTTTCTTTGCCATATTCGTTTAGAACTCCGTCTAAATCAATTAATATTTTCTTTCTAAACATAAGATTAACCTATAAAAATGGACTGTCATTCCTGTAATTATGTGAATAGAAATATCATAATATGGAATATGAGTCAAGAAATTAGAAATCTTTTAGCAAAGAATATTCAAAAATTTAGAAAATCAAAAAAGCTGAAAAGAGAAGAATTATCTTTGTTATTAGGTTTTGATAATTCTTATATTTCTAAACTTGAAAAAGGTAAAATTAATATTACCGTTGATAAATTAGATTTAATAGCAAACCATCTTGGAGTAAAAGTTAAAGATTTATTTGAGTAGTTTGGGGTTTCTAGCCAAACAACCCATGTCATTCTGAAGCATGAAATGGTGTATTTTTATTTAGTCTAGTATGTTCAGAATCTTACCCGTTGTGAATGCGTATATATGGCGTAAAAATATATTAACGTTGAATTTATCAATTTTTCATTGGTAAGGTCCTGAAACAAGTTCAGGACGACAAACATTTTTGTATGTTATGTTTTTACCCTCATAACAAAAAAAGGACTTCTTACGAAGTCCTTTTTTAAATGGTCGGGAAGATAGGCTTACCGTAGGCGAGGAACGAGCCGTACGGGAGCGAATGCAAAGTTCAAATATTCTATGAGCAAAGCGAAATAAGAATATTTAGAATTTTGTCACGGTGTAACCGTGTGCCAAAAACAATGCAATAAAAAAGGACTTCTTACGAAGTCCTTTTTTAAATGGTCGGGATGACACGGTTCGAACGTGCGACCCCCTCGTCCCAAGCAAGGTGCGCTACCAGCTGCGCTACATCCCGTAGGTCATGTATAGTTTATATTAAAGATGTTCTTTCGTCAAGTAGTTTCTTTTATTTTTCTCAAAAATCTAGTCCAAATGTACTTGGTTTTTATATTTTTAATATGCTATTATGGTCGAATATGAAAAAGTGTTTATTAAGTTTAATTGTATTCTTAGGTATGTGTTCTATTCTTCCTGCCATGGCAGAAACTCTAGAACCTATTGAGCTTGATACAAATTTTCGTGAAAACATTTTAGCTCTTGTCGAACAACCTGAAGAGCAAAAAGATAGCAGGGGATTTTTATTAGATTACAAAATTGATGATAACACTTTGAAAGAAGAAGTTGACGATTCGCACTATCCAGAATTTTTGCCTGATTATAGAATTGATGATCCTGATCATAAGGAAGAGGTCTATTTAGAATTTGATGAAGGAAAAAGTGAAACTTTGCCACAAAAAGTTGAAAATGCTTTTAAAGAGTATCCAAATGTCAAATTGAGTGTAAGTAAAAAACATCCAATATTACCTTTTGACCCAACTTTATTTGGTGAACGCTTATACCATGAGTTTGAAAGTGGACCAATCGAAGATGTGTTAGTGTATGGTGCATATCGTGGTGATTTTAATTTTAATTTTATGGATACAGAACATTATCATACGAATGACACTACATTTATGGGTGAAGCTGGTATTGTGGGTAAAGTTCGTGACTTACCGATTGATTATAGATTTTCTTTAAATTTTGTTCCTGTTAAAGGTGTTCATTATTGGAATGCAATGATTTTGGATAACTTTATTACAATTAAAGCAGGAAAAAATAACAAAATTAGAATAGGGCATACTCGTACGGCAAATGGTTACGAGGGCGGTATGTCAGGATATTTGCAACCTTTTATTAATAAGGCTCAAATTTCAAGAACTTTTTCAAATGCAAGAGCATTAGGGGCAAAAGTTATTGGTTCATATTCTTTTGTGGATTATGATATTGGTGTATTTTCATCAGATAGATTTTTTCATGACTTTTTTCCAGGGGCTGAATTTGTTGGTAATATAAATTTTAAGCCTTTGGCAAAAACAAATGGTAAATACGGAAAATTAATTCTTGGAACAAGCTTTAATGTTGGAAATAGAGATAATCAGTATGGAAATATAGGGTTTAATGCAACATACAAATATAAAAAATTTAAATGGGATTTTGAATATATGTATGCAGATGGCTATAATGGTAGAAGTTTACATTCTTCTACCGCAAAAGCAGATGGTTTTTATACGACCTTGTATTATAGATTATCAAATAAAATAGAACTTTTAGCTCGTTATGACCAATTTACACCAAACAAGGATGTTTCATATAAACCATTAAAGGAATATACTGCAGGTATAAATTATAGACTTAAAGGTGATGCTTTAAAATTAATGATAAATTATGTTTACTATGATAATCATGCTCACAAATCAGGAAGCAAACTTTTAGTGGGTACACAATTTATATTCTAAAAAAAAGAAGTGATTTATCAAAACCACTTCTTTTTTCTATGTTATTTATGATGATTAAATATTCAACAATTCTTTAACTTCTCTACGTTTAACCTTTCTTGTTGTTGTTTTAGGAAGTTCTTTTTGATAAACAACAATGTTTACAGGTCTTTTGTAAGGAGCTAAGTGAGAAGATAAATTTTTAACTTCTTCTCTGATAAGTTTGTTTAATTCTTCTTCAGATTTGTCTTTAGCGTAAGTTTCTTTAGGGACGATAACTGCTACAATTTCTTCAGTACCGCTCTTTGTACCGCCAACACGAGAAGAACCCATTACGCAAACTTCTGCAAAGTTGTTACTAGCTTCAAGAACAGCCTCAACTTCTTCTGGGAATACCTTTTTACCACCAGAAAGAACAATCATGTTCTTAATTCTACCAGTAATATGAATGTGACCGTCTTTATCTAAATGACCGATGTCGCCTGTATGTAACCATCCATCTGCATCAATAGTTTCTGCAGTAAGTTCAGGTTGGTTGTGATAACCTTTCATTACAGATGGACCTTTTAATTGGATTTCGCCAGTTTCAGGGTCAATTCTGCATTCAAATCCTGGTAATGGTTTACCAACTGATGTGTAATCTTTACGTTTGTCATAGTTTACAGATACAACAGGGCTTGTTTCTGATAAACCATAACCTGCATAAACTTTGATACCAATAGTTTCAAAGAAGTTTGCAACATTTTTATCAATAGGTGCACCACCTGAGATACAACCTCTGAATTGTCCACCAAAATTGTCATGAATTTTTTTGAAAATCATTTTCTTAATTCTGAATGACGGAATAAATCTTGCTATGTTGAACATGATAGGGAAAACTTTTCTCGCAACTGGGTTGTTGTGAACTTCGTTTTCGATACCAGCTTTTAATAATTTTAAGAAGGCTGGAACAACTACCATGAATTGAACTTGTTTTTCTCTCATAATCATTAAAATATCTTTTGGTTTTAATGATTGAGTATAATATACTGATGTACCTAAAAGTAAGAAAGTAGAGAAACCTACTGTCAATTCGAATAAATGGTTCATCGGTAAGATTGATAAAATCTTAGTATTTTCGCCCTCAGGGATAAATTCTGGAACTACAGTACTCAATGCATTTAATTGAGCAAGCATGTTTCTGAATGAAATTTCAACACCTTTAGGGTTTCCTGTTGTGCCAGAAGTGTAAATAATGAAAGCTGTTGACTTAGAACTTCTGTGTCTCCATTTGCAGTTTGGAGTTGAATTTATAGTGTATAAACTTGGAAGTGTCATATTGTAACTTGGTTCGTCCATAACGATAACATGTTCAATCGACGGAACTTCTTTTTGAATTTCTAAAGCTTTTTCGATATAAGTTTGAGAAACTAAAAGAACTCGAGGTTGACAGTCTGTTAAGATAGAAACAAGTTCATATTTAGTTAATTTAATATCTAAAGGAACAGTAGTTGCACCTGAAAGAATTGATGCGAAAACGCATGCACCGTATTCAGGTTTTGATTCAGAAAGAATGGCAACTCTGTCATTTTTTTGAATTTGTAAGTCATTAATTAAATAACTACCTAATTTTCTTGATAAAAGTCCAAGACCTTTATATGTAAACTCTTTCCAACCAAGAGCAGTTTTAATACCTAAGGCAACTCTGTCTTGGTAATCATCTGTTTTGTCTTCTAATAATAGTAAGACGTTATTTGATCTATATTTCATTTCTAATCCTTTTCACTAAAGACAACTATCCGTAATAAAAGCATAGCCTAAATAGAATTAAAGTCAAGAATACGTAGTTTTTGTAACAATGTATTCTTAGACTTTAAAAAGTTAAAATAACTTTGCCGTAAGTTTTCATGTCACTTCATGTCATTGCGAGCGGATGCGAAGAAATCCAAAAAATATGATAATTTATAATGGGGTTTCTTTTAAAAAGAAACCCAAAAAAGAAACTTTCAAAGCCGATTTACATTCATAAGATTGACTAAATTTCAATTAGAGAACTTGTAACTCACTATGTTCAAACAAACAAGTTCTTTGATGATATTTCAATAAGTCAATCTAATTCATTTCAATAGGCTTTGGTTTTGTTTTAATTTTGTGAAAATTATTCAATAAAATATGGTCGAAGATTTTGTCATTCTGAACTCGTTTCAGAATCTTACCAACGAACGTATTTTTCCATTCACTAATTTTTTATAATATTTCCTACAAATATATGAATTAAATAAAAAACCCCTAAACTATGTAGAGGATATTTACGTTATTTGTATGTAAATTTATGTAAACATGTCGTAATATTAGAATACATGTAGAAGTCAGCATGTTGACTTTGCATAAAAAAGAATTAAAACAGAAATACAATAGTTGAACAAGAAAGGAAAACGCAATGGGATTAGCGTCATCACAAGCAAGATTGCTTGGAATAGGCTCAAAGAAAACTAATACCGAATGGCAAGGTCAGCAAATTAACCAAGCTAGAACTGCGTTGTCTAATGAAGCTTCAAGATTATGGCAAGAATATTATTCAATGAAAGTGCCAACAGCTCCAGATATTACTAATTATTCAACTGATCAATATTCATTTAGTGATGGTTATACAGATTATGAAATCGTTGATATTGATAAATCAAGCTCAAATGGAAAATACAATTCAAAAGTTACATATAAATATTATCAAGATACAGCAATTGGTAAAAATTACGAAAACCAAGATCCACAAGTTCAAAGAACTGGTGCAACTGATGAAAAATCAGGTACAACAATTAAAAAATTACCAAGTGGTGCTTATCTTGTAACAATTAATGGTCAAAAACAAATTGTTCAAAGCTTGGATGATTTGGATGATGATACAAAACAAGCATTAACAGAAGCTGGAATTATTAAAGCTCAAACTGACGAGCAAGGTAATACAACTTATGTTGATGGAAGTTTGCCACAAGCAGGCTTCATGGTTGGTACAACAAAAACTCAAGAAGCAGATAGAACAGATGTAGAAGTTGAGGCAGCATTAAAGAGAATTGCAGAACAATTCCCTGATAGCAACATGGCAAAAGCTATCAATAATGGTGAAACAATTTATACATATTCTAAAAATGGTACTATTCAATATTCATGTTTAGAAGATTTAGAAGCATCATTAAATTCTTCAGCAACAACAGAAAACCAAAAAGCTTTACAACAATACTCAACAAAATTTGTACAAGAAGAAATTTTGAAAACTTGTGATGCCATCGTTGATTCTAATTCAACAGGCAGATACCGTTCAATTTCTTTGGCAGATTTTAGTAATTCAGAATTCTCATTACATGCTGAATCAACAACAGATAATACAGCATATAATGCAGCAATTCAACAATACAACAGCGAAAAACAAGCCTACGACGATAGAGTAAACGAAATCGAAAATAGTAGGCAAAAAATTCAAGAACAGGATAGAACTCTTGAGTTGAGGCTAAAGACATTGGATACAGAAAGAACTTCACTCCAAAACGAAATCGAAACAATCAAGAAGATTATGGAAAAGAAAGTTGACGAAGTATTCAAAACATATCAATAGAATAATAAATAAAATAGTAAAACGAAATTAATACACAAGAGAAATAAGAGAAAGGACAAACGTTATGGGAATGGCAGCATCACAAGCAAGATATTTAGGGCTTGCTGCAAGAAAGACAAACTGCGAATACCAAGGTCAACAAATTAACCAAGCAAGAACAGCTTTGGCAAACCAAAGTGCAGAGTTATGGAATCAAATGTTAGGATTATCAGTACCAACAGTACCTGATCAAACTAACTATACAAAGACTCAGTATTCATTCTCAGACGGTCAAAATGCTTATGAAATTATAGACATGGTTCCATCTGACGAAGAGGACGGTTATAACTACACAGTAAAATACCGTTACTACGAAGATACAGTAAACGGTGTTGAAGTTGCAAATACAAACCCTCAAGTTTACGCAGATGTTTCAGCAACAAAATTAGAAAATCAAACAATTGATGTTGATGATGCAACAGGTAAAGCTACTTATGGTGGTGCTGAATTTGTAGAAATTACTGATGAAACGCAAGCCTCAATTATCAAAGCCGATCTTATTTCAAAAGGTGTATTATCAGAATCTCAAGAAAATCAAAAATTATATAAAGTTGGTAATAACTACTATGTAGGTGAATTACCTACTGCAACTACTGATGCTGCAACAATGTATACTCATGGTGTTGGAAATTATACATTAGGTAATTCAAAAGCAACAGCTTTAACAGTATCTGATGTTCAAAAAGATCCAAACTTAGCTGCAGCATTATTGAAGATTGCTCAAGATAACCCTGATACAAAAATGGCAGAAGCTATTGAAGCGGCTTATAACGGAAATGTTTCAGCATATCCAAATGATACTTCTTGGAACGATGCAATAAGTCAAATCTATACATACACTAAAAATGGTACTGTATACTATGCAACAAAAGAAGAATTAGATATTTCAAGAACATCATTCAGAGAAGATAACAGTACAGAAGTTAGTGCTATCGATAAACAAAAATCATTAAAACAATACTATACACTTCAACAAAAAGAAGAAAAAGTAGAAACATCAAGAGCATTAATGGATGATGCTTCTGGTACAGGTAGATTTACTTCAGTTAAATTGAAAAACTATAATACAGCTTTTAATTTACAAACAGAAACAGCTACAAATGATGAAGCATATAACCAAGCAATGAATCAGTACTACTATGATACACAAGTGTATAACAAGAAAAATGCTGATATCAACGCAAAAACATCAATCATTCAACAACAGGATAGAACTCTTGAATTGAGATTGAAACAGTTAGATACAGAACACAACGCACTTCAAACAGAAATGGAAGCAGTTAAGAAAGTTATTACTAAAAACGTTGAAGATACATTCAAAACATTTAACGGTTAGTAATATAGTATCTAAAATTAACAAGTTAATACTTAAAGTGAAAATCATGCTAGGCAGAATGCTTAGCATGACTTCACAGGAAAGAAAGGAAAATAAAAAGGCGAGTAAGCAAAATATTGAATTAGTGGAAAAGTCCAAACAAGAGTCAAACTCTAATGAAATTGTGATATTAGGAACTTCAAACACCTAATTTTATATTTTGCCTACTTCGCAAAAAGAAATATAAATAGTAATACATTATAAAAAAGGAGAAAAACGTCATGGGAATGGCAGCTTCACAAGCAAGATATCTAGGTCTTGCTGCAAGAAAATCAAATTGCGAATATCAAGGACAACAGATTAACCAAGCAAGAACAGCCTTGGGTAATCAAAGTGCAGAATTATGGAATCAAATGTTAGGTTTATCTGTGCCTGTAGTTCCAAACCAAGAAGATTATGTAACTACATCTTATTCATTTTCTGATGGTCAAAATAATTATGAAATTACATCAATGGTTCCAACAGATGAAGAAGAGGGTTACAACTACGCAGTTAAATACAAATATTATGAACAAGAAATTAAGGGTATAGAAACAACAAATACTAACCCTCAAGCTAAGTATACAGTTGTTTCAAATACTGGTACAGCTGGTGTTGATGGTGGTATTCCAACAATTACACATGATGGAACAACCGAAAAATTAACTCAAGTTACTGATCAAGAAACATTCTTGAGATTAAGATCTCAATTAGAAGCAGCTGGTCTTACATTTGTTAAAAACCCAGGTGAAGAAGATGATCCGAATGCAAGCTCAAATACAAAAATTTATATGTCAGATTCAGGTATAATCTATGTAGGTGTTACATTCCCAAATCCTGATGAAGAATTGACATATTATACTGATTTAGACTTGAAATTAGGTAACACTCAAACAAAAATTGCTGATACAACAGACCCTAATACAAATGCTACATTGAAGAAAATTGCTGAAGATAATCCAAATACAAAAATCGCAGAAGCAATTGCAAATGGCGAAGATATTTATGAGTATGTTAAAAACGGTGTTACTTACTACGCTTGTTACGAAGATGTAATTAATTCTGTTAATAATACAACTGCAGAAGGTGAAATAAGTAAAGTTGATAAACAAGCATCTTTAAAACAATACTACACATCTCAAATACAAACTGAAAAAACAGAATCAGCGTATGCTTTATTAGATGATGCATCTGGTTCAGGTAGATTTTCTTCAATTAAGTTGAGTAATTATAGTACAGACTTTACATTGAATACAGAAACAAAAACAAACGAAGAAGCTTATAACAATGCAATGAATCAGTACTACTATGAAACTCAACAGTATGAAAAAACAAATGCTGACATCAACGCAAAAACTTCAATTATTCAACAACAAGATAGAACTCTTGAATTGAGATTGAAACAGCTTGATACAGAACACAACGCACTTCAAACAGAAATGGAAGCTGTTAAGAAAGTAATGGATAAGAACGTAGAAGATACATTCAAGACATTCAACAGCTAGTAATAAATAGGCGAAATATAAAAAGGCAAATAAGGAGTCGGTGTACAAGGTTACACCGACTCCTTATTATTTTTATCATTAATTAACCCTCATCTGTCCTAAGGGACATCTTCTCCCATTACATTGGGAGAAGGAAATTAAACCTTTCCCCCTCGCCCCAAGGGGGAGAGGAGAATTATCAATTTGAGCATTTGCGAAAATTAGATAATTTGGTGAGGGTTTTTTCTCTGACGAGCTGGCATGTTAAATCATGTTAAAAATATCGTAAAAATCCCCAAAATATCGGTCATTTGGTTGACAAAAAAAATAAAAATATTAAATATAATATGAGTATATAATCATGTTATTTAATTAAGTAATACATGACAAGAACGTAAACACAAAGGAAGAAACTAGAGAAATGTCTTACAAGAATGATAGCTTGTTAGTAATAGCAAACAAATTTGGGTCTGCATCAGGCGATGCAAAATGTCAGCTGTACGAAACTTATGACAGACTTAGAGATTTAACTGTTTCAGGTTCTGTGGGTGCTGGTACAGGTTTTGAACAAGCTGGTGGATTTTTATACCAATTAGCAAGTTTGTTTGCACCATCTGCGTTTATGACAACAATGGGTGGTACAAGTTCTATGAACATTCCAGGGACTTCTTATTGGACACCGTCTTCAAGTGGTTCAACATCTTCTTTTGGTGTTTCAAACTTGTATAATTACTCAGGTTTTCCAAGTGGTGCAGCTCCTGTAAGTTGGGGTCTTGGAGCAGGAAAAACAACTGGTGGTGCAGCTGGTGTTTCTTCAATAGGCTCTTTGATTTCAGGCATAGGCTCAATGGCAAATTCTGGTACAGCAACAGGTGGTGCAAGTAGTGTTGGCGGTATTGCTGATATTGCAAGTTCCGTTGCGTATGGTGTCGGTAGAGCAAATGGATACGGTTTAGGTTTTCAAAATGTCGTAATGCCTTTAGCTGGGTTAGTTTCTGGTTGGGGCGGTATTTTGACAGCCGCTGCTCCTTACTTGGGTGAATATGGTTTGCCTGCAGTTGTTATGGGTAACTTAATGCAAGGTACTTCTTCTGCAGCGTTATCTGCTTACCAAAGTGTTTCAAGTAACATTTTGTCTAATGCCGATACAATTCTTTCTAACAAAGTTAGAAATATTGAAACTGTATGTAAAATGTTAGATACTCAAGGTGAAATTGTTAGAAAAATGCTTAAAGAATCTATCGATTCTGATTCTAAAGCTATTCAAAACTTATAGTTGGAAAACATGATATTACGAACTTTAATAAGAGTTATTTTAAATAACATTTTTGTAAACAACATAATAGCAAGAACTTTGGCGAATTGTGTAAAGTTTTATTACAATTTATACAAATTTTTGCCCCAAGACCTAAAGTTTAAAAAATCTATGCCGATAAATTATTCGGAGACGAAAAGAGATGTATTCTTTTTGAGTGTAACCGGAGATAAAGTAGACTACACATGATTAAGACATGTTAACTGAGGTTAAAAATCAAGCAATTATTAAGTTTGACATGTTTTTAATTATATAGAAGGTCTACTAAAGTGAAAAGGAATGAAAAATGCTTGAAGCTTTACAAACTGACCTTAGAAGATTCAAAAACTTTTTGGGCTATGCGAAAAACTTTATTAACAAAACAAATTTTGCTCAAGCTATCTTCGGAGACTTGATACAAGCAATAAAGGAAGCATTGACCGTAAAGAAAAAATTGAAGATGGCTCAATACAGATTGAATTATCACCGTCATCAATTGAACAGAATGGAATCGTTGATAGCTGAAAATAATCAACACGCATTCTTAAAAGGAAAGAATCTTAACGAAACTAGATAAGGAAAACAAAAATGGGCTTACTAACAGCAAATATGAGAATGTGCTATTTGAACGCACAAAAATTGGATTTAGAATACAAAATTCAATTGGTTTCAAAAGCAAAAATGGATTTATCATCACAAACTTCTGAATTGATTTCAGCAGGTACTGATTTAGATCCAAATAGTCCAGTTGTAAAACAAATGGAAGCTCGTAGAGAAAAGTTACAGATGTTGGAAAAGAAATTGGATCAGCAAATGTTGGCTTACCAATCAAAATTGGCTCTAGTAGAAACAGAGTTCAAGTCAGCACAAAAAATGTTTCAAAACAATGTAGGTTCTGTATCTTACTAAAAAGATTTAAATTAACAAAAGGGGCGAAGCCGTTGGCTTCGCCCCTTTTGTTAATTTAATGGGAAAGAAAATTGATTAATTACCAATTTCTGAACCTAATCCAAATTCCCACCCTACGCATTTATTAGAAATAATATATTTGCTGTATAGAATAAAACTTCTAATATATATATAATATTTGTGTCGTACATTATAGATTTTTAATTTAAAGCAACAGGTGGACGCCATACATTTCTATTAACGACGGTACTGACGTCGGGATTGGAGGTGTTGCTTATGACAACAGTTGAAACGCTAGCCGTCATATATTTTGTGATAGCACTTTTGTTTAATAAACAAAAACTAGCGTTCCGAATTGCAATCATAACGCTAGTTTTATTCCTATAAAACATGTGGTGTTAAAATTTTAGCTTTCGCTAAAAGCCACTTGTTGTGTTTATATTATAACGTATTTTTTGATCTAGTGCAACCCTTTCAAATATTTGTGATACTCGTGCCTATACTCGCTTGTGAAACCCATAATCTGTCGAAACGGTTCTGCCGATAGATTGGATTTTACCTGAAATACAACCTCTACAATGTGCTGGAGTATCGCCCACGCAAATTTTTCCTGGATAAATTTCGTATTTTCTTCTATAATCACCCTCTGTAACATTTGGCATTACAACGTTTGCACCTGATTGTAGTGCAATTAATCTGCCGTTTGGATTAAGCGTTTCCATCGCTGTTGTTGCAGGGATGTTTATTGTTGGTAAAAGTATTCTTGTTAAAGCCATGACCTTTAAGGCCATTTCAAAAGTTCCACCTTTTGTATCTTTCAGAGGTGTGTTTTGATTTGGAATAAATGGACCTATTCCTATCATATCTGCATCGATTTCTTTAAAGAAAAGAATGTCATTTGCTAAGGATTCTATTGTTTGCTCTGGAAGTCCAACAAGACAACCTGTACCAACTTCATAGTCCAAAGTTTTTAAATCTTTTAGGCATCTAACACGGTTTTCAAAACTCATGCTCGGATGCATTTTTTTGTATAATTCTTCGTCTGTTGTTTCAATTCTGATTAAATATCTATCAGCACCAGCTTCTTTAAAAGCTTTATATTCTTCAAAAGGTCGTTCACCTATGCTTAGAGTTATTGCTAAATCAAGTTTTTTAATATCTTGTAAAAGTTTTACCAGTCTTTCTACTGAGTAATATGAATCTTCACCTGATTGAAGAACTACTGTTTTGTAGCCATATTCTTTCGCTTTTCTGGCAAAATCATAAGCTTCTTCTATAGAAAGTCTATAGCGTTCAAGTTCAGGATTATCTTTTCTTAGTCCACAATATTTGCAATTACATTTGCAAATATTTGAAAACTCAATAAGTCCTCTCAAATGAACTTCATTTCCTACATATTTTTCTCTAACCTCGTCTGCTGTTTTAAAAAGAAAATCGTTTATGCTTTCGTCTGAAAGTATTTGTACGAGTTCATCTTTAGAAAGATTATGAGTAATTTTAGCTTTTGATAAGATTTTTTCCATAATTTAAACCAACAACATATTACCATAAAATTTTAAAATTGCTTTACAATTAATCTTTACTTGGTATAATTTGAGCAGTAGTACTAATAGGTGAGAGATATGAAGACACAAGTAGAAAAACAAGAAAAAAACATCGTAAAATTAAACATAGAAGTTCCAGCTCAAGAAGCAGTAGATGCTTATAATAGAGCTGTACAAAGAATTTCACAACACATCAACATTGCAGGTTTCAGAAGAGGTAAAGCTCCAAGACCAATCGTTGAACAAAATGTTGGTAAAGAAAGAATTAAATATGAAGCTTTGGAATCATTGTTACCAAAAGTTTTCCAAGAAGTTATTAAAGAAAATAATTATGACATCGTAACTCAACCAAGTGTTGATTCTTACGAATTTAATATTGGCGAAGATTTAAAAATTTCTGCAACAATCGAATTAAGACCAGAAGTTAAATTAGGCGAATATAAAGGTATGACAGTAAAAGTTGAATCAGAAAAAGTTCCTGAAGATGCTTTTGAAAAAGCTTTAGATAACCTTAAAAAACAAGGTATCACAACAGAAATCGTTGTTGATAGACCAGCAGAAGAAACAGACTTTGTAACATTCGATTTTGATGGTTATGTAGACGGTGAACAAATTAAAAATGGTTCAGGCAAAAACTACACATTAGATATTGCAAATTCTAGCTTTATCCCAGGATTTGCTGAACAATTAGTTGGTCACTCAACTGGTGAAGAATTTGATATTGAGGTTAAATTCCCAGAAAATTATCATGAAGAAAAATTAGCTGGTGCTCCTGCAACATTCAAAATTAAACTTCATGAAATCAAAAAGAAAATTGAACCTGAATTAAATGATGATTTTGCTAAAAAATTCAGCTCATTTGATACTATGAAAGAATTAGAAGATGATATTAAAAAATACTTAGAAGAAGCAAAAGATAACAAAAATAAAGCAAAAGCTGATGAAGCTATCTTCGAAAAAGTAATGGAAAATACAGAATTAGAAATTCCTGAATCAATGATTGAAAGAGAATGTGAACACTTGCTTGCAGAATACAAACAAAAATTAGTAATGCAAGGTTTCACTTATGAACAAGCTCTTCAACAATACGGTGAAGATAGCATTATGGAACAATTAAAAGAAGATGCTGAAAAAAGAATTAAAAATTCTTTAATCATTGATAAAATTGCATCAGAAGAAAACTTAAATGTTGAAGCTAATGATATGGAATCAAAATTAGAAAGAATGCAAAATGCATATCAAATGGATAAACCAGCATTAATGAAACAATTGGCTCAAAACCCTGGTTTCTTAAGCTCTTTATCACAACAAGTTATCAATGAAAAAGTTGCTAACTTCTTGGCTGATAACAACACAGTAGAATATGTAGACTAATTAAAATATAATATATATAGGAAAGGAAATAAAAATGAGTTTTGTACCAGTAGTAATAGAACAGTCTAGCAGAGGCGAACGCTCTTTTGACATCTTTTCAAGATTGTTAAGAGAAAGAATTATCTTTTTAGGAACACCTATTGATGATATGGTAGCAAACTTAATCGTTGCTCAATTATTGTTATTAGATTCAGAAAATCCTGAAAAAGATATTATGTTATACATCAACTCTCCAGGGGGATCTGTTACAGCTGGTTTTGCAATCTATGATACAATGCAACACATTAGAGCAGATGTTTCTACAATTTGTTTAGGTCAAGCTGCATCTATGGGTGCATTCTTACTTTCAAGTGGTACAAAAGGTAAGAGATTAGCTTTACCTCACTCAAGAGTTTTAATTCACCAACCTTTAGGTGGTGCTCAAGGTCAAGCTACTGATATTGAAATTCAAGCAGCTGAAATTATCAGAATTAAAAAATCATTAAACGAAATTTTAGCTTCTAATACAGGTCAATCATTAAAGAAAATCGAAAAAGATACAGACCGTGACTATATCATGACTCCTCAAGAAGCACTTGAATACGGTATGATTGACAAAGTTGTATCAAGAGATGCAGTTTAATTAATAAAAAAGGTAGATTGTAGGAGATAACTTAGCATGCCTAAACATGATGACAGCAGATTAAAATGTTCATTTTGTGGTAAAACTCAAGACCAAGTAAAAAAACTTATTGCTGGTCCTGAAGTATATATCTGTGATGAATGTGTTGAACTTTGCAACGAAATTTTGGATGAAGAAATTTTTGAGGGCAAAGAAAAAGAAAAAGCTGAAGAGGCAAAAAAAGCTGACGGCGAATTCAAAGACATTCCTAAACCACATGAAATAAAAGCATATTTGGATGAACACATTGTTGGTCAAGACGATGCTAAGAAAGTCTTATCTGTTGCAGTTTACAACCACTACAAGAGATTGAAACACAATAAGGAAGTTGGTAAAACGGACGTTGAAATTCAAAAATCAAACGTTTTACTTGTAGGTCCTACAGGTAGTGGTAAAACTTTATTAGCACAGACTTTGGCAAAACTTCTTGATGTTCCATTTGCAGTTGCAGATGCTACAACTCTTACAGAGGCAGGTTACGTTGGTGACGACGTTGAAAACATCTTGTTGAGATTGTACCAAGCAGCCGATTATGATGCTCAAAAAGCTGAAAAAGGTATTATTTACATTGATGAAATCGATAAGATTGCTAGAAAATCTGAAAATACTTCTATTACACGAGATGTATCAGGTGAGGGCGTACAACAAGCATTATTAAAAATGATTGAGGGTACTGTTTCAAATGTTCCACCACAAGGCGGTAGAAAACATCCTCATCAAGAATTTATTCAAATTGACACAAGCAATATCTTATTCATAGTTGGGGGTGCTTTTGTAGGCTTGGATAAAATTGTTGAAAGAAGAGCTGAAGAGGGTACTTCTGTTGGCTTTGGTGCAAAAGTTATGACTAAAGCTGACAAAGAGGCTGCAGCATCTAAGATGTTGAAGAAATTACAACCAGAAGATTTATTGAAATTCGGTTTAATTCCTGAATTTATTGGTCGTGTTCCTGTTTATGCGGTACTTGACCAATTAGATGAAAAAACTTTAAAAATGATTTTAACAGAACCAAAGAACGCTATTTTGAAACAATACAAATGCTTGTTAGCTATGGATGGTGTTGATTTAGAATACGATGACGATGCTATTGATTTGATTGCTAAAGAGGCTATCAAACGTAAAACAGGTGCAAGAGCTTTGCGTTCCATTGTTGAAGAAATTATGCTTGATGTTATGTATGATGTTCCAACAAAGGGCGATGTTAAAAAATTCACTATAACAAAAGAGATGGTTGAAAACAGAAACAAAGCTGAATTAATTAAACTTCCTAAAAAGAATGCAAAAGCTAAAGAAGAAATTGCATAATGAAAAGTAGCTTTGGCGATAAATTAATAGGCATTTTTTTTATTGCTCTATTCTTTTTGCTGTTTTTTCAATTTATAAGTTCTAAAGAACTTGTCTGTTCAAAAAAATTGGGTGAATGTTATTTAAGAAAAGTATTTTATCAAGAACAAGTTCTTGATACTTTTGATATGGATTTAACACAAGGTGCATTCTGCAAATATAAATCAAATGTTGGACTAAAAGGTGTTTCATCTTCAACTTTTTACCTAAAAACAGAAAATCAAAAAGCTAAAATTTTTAAGACTGATTTTTGTAATAAAAAAGCAGAGTCTTTTAATACGTATTTGAAAAATGATACAGAAGATTATAAAATGCGTGAATTTCGCATATTTAATATTTTGTTGTTAATCCTTTCACTTGTTGTATTTGTACCTATGGGTGTTGTTATGCTTAAGGGTAAAGTGGAAATAGATAAAACGATGTATTAACCCCCATCAGTCCATACGGACAGCTTCTCCCTTAAAAGGGCGAAGCGAGATTTTATATTCCCTCGCCCATTTATGGGAGAGCGGATTGTTGCCAGAGAGCGAAGTACTTTTGCGAAGCAAAACACGTAGGCTAGTTTAACGGCAACAACCAAGCAGGGAAAGGGTGAGGGTTTTTAGGAATTTTTGCGAAATTTTTAATTGTAAACAATTGTAAACATGAATTTAAAATGGCTGAAATCTAAGTACAATGCACTATATGATATGATATGATA
>DBIX01000015.1 GCA_002297005.1 Cyanobacteria bacterium UBA791
ATACGTGTTACTTCTGATAAACGACCAGCGATTTCTGATTTAATAGCTGTCATTGCATCTGTACCATAAGTACCGTTTGCTGCTTGTTCAGTTAAATCTCTGATACGTGTCATATTTGATTGGATTACATCCAATGTGCCTTCTTCAGTATCCAAAAGTGATGAACCCATTTGAGCGTTATCACCAGCTACGTTCAAAGAACTTACTTTATATTCTAATTTTGTTGATACTGCTGAACCAGCTGCGTCATCTTTTGATGAATTGATTCTCAAACCTGTTGATAATCTTTCCATCGCTGTGTTCATTTTTGTTGTTGCATTGTTCAATGATTTTTGTGCAATCAACGATGCAACGTTTGTGTTTACTGTAATAGCCATAATTTTTGAATCCTTTCAAATTTCATGTGTAATAACTATGGTTTGCAAAATAAATGTCTTGCGAGTCGTAATCCATACTTACGCAATACATCTCTGTTTACCTTTTGTCCATGTTATCGTTTGTTTGAAAAATAACTTTAAAACTATTCCGATAATCTCATCTATTTGGGGGAGAACAAAAAATAAAATGTATATTTTGACGGGGGTATAAATGCGATAAATAAAGGTTTTTATAACTTCCCCCTCACCCTACCCTCTCCCACCTTTAGGGGCAGAGGGTATTCGTGAAAGGTTAATTACTTAACTAGATTAAGCTCAAAGCAATACTTGGATTTTGGTTTGCTGTTGCAAGCAAGCTTGATGCTGTTTGTTGAAGAATTTGATTCTTAATGTAGTTAGAAGATTCTTCAGCAATATCAGCGTCTTCAATCAATGATTTTGCAGATGTTAAGTTTGTAGACATAACATTTGTTACTTCCATTGCAGAAGAAATTCTTTGTTGAGCAGCACCGATTTCTGTCTTTCTATCAGTTACATCTGATAAAGCTTTATCGATGTTGTTTAAGAATGCTCTTGCAGTTGTATCATTTCTAAAGATTTCGTCTAAATTATCTACTGCATTTTTAGAATCATCAGCATTTTTGAACGCAAATTTATCAGTTGAATCTGTTAATGCATCAGCTTCTTTTTGCTTGTCATAAGCAGCTGATGCAGCATCTTGATCAGCATAAGTTAAATTTTTATCGCCATCAACTGTATAATAATCGTTACCAATTCTTGCATAGTCAGTACCGCCTTCTGAGAATGTAACAACATTACCTTTGCCGTCACCTTCTATTGCGTAATCACCTAGCAATGATTCTGATGTTGCTTCTGCAAATAGTGAACCTTGTAA
The DNA here is from genome assembly GCA_002297005.1 of Cyanobacteria bacterium UBA791. GTDB lineage: Bacteria > Cyanobacteriota > Vampirovibrionia > Gastranaerophilales > Gastranaerophilaceae > UBA791. The sequence goes on from DBIX01000015.1 coordinate 1,273, forward strand.
ATTGATTACTGAATCATCACCTGATGTGATACCAACTTGTAGGTTAATACCATTATCCATTGAACCATCTAGTAATTTTTTACCGTTGAATTCAGTTGTACCAGCAATACGAGTAACTTCAGCTAAACGACCTGCAATTTCAGATTTAATAGCTGTCATTGCATCTGTACCATAAGTACCGTTTGCTGCTTGTTCAGTCAAATCTCTGATACGTGTCATATTTGATTGAATTACGTCTAATGTTCCTTCTTCTGTATCTAAAAGTGAAGCACCCATTTGAGCATTGTCACCAGCTACAGCTAGAGAATTAATTTTATAATTTAATTTTGTTGCTACTGCACTACCTGCTGCATCATCTTTTGATGAATTGATTCTTAAACCAGTCGACAATCTTTCCATTGCCGTATTCATTTTTGTTGTTGCATTGTTTAATGATTTTTGAGCAACTAGCGATGCAACGTTTGTGTTGATTGTAATAGCCATAAGTTTGATCTCCTTTTCGTTTCTTCTGTTACGTCCTTGTAATTACTTTCTCATACGTTTATTCTCTGTATGAACGAGATATAGTCACTTCTACTATCGTCCTAAAGGAATAATTCAGGGAATGCCCATCTTTGAATCAATTGCCATAAATTTAACTCCTTTCTTAATGCACTTATACCGAATCCGTACGGTATTGTTATATTGTGGTTTAATATAACGTCATTGGACAATTATAAAGTTATATACATTATATGCCACATGAATTTTTCTTTCTAACATTCAAGAAATTTTTCGTTAATGTTTCGTTACATAAATCTAAAATTCAACAATATCAAGCATTTAAGAAACTCTTAACCACTTTTGTTTGTTTTTCAAATTCTAATAAAAACGCATCATGTCCAGCGTTTGATTGGATTTCTAAATATGAAACTTCTTTTCCATTTTTTACTAAAGCATTTACAATTTCTTTTGCCTGACAAGATGGGAACAACCAATCTGAAGAAAAAGAAATTATCAAAAATTTTGAGTTTGTATGTTCAAAAGCTTTTTCCAAAGAACCATATTTTAAGGCTACATCATAATAATCACAAGCCTTTGTAATATACAAATAACTATTTGCATCAAATCTATCTACAAAAGTTTGTCCTTGATGTTGCAAATAACTTTCCACCTGAAATTCAACATTAAAATCAAAATCAAGCTTATCTTTATCCTGCAATTTTCTTGCAAATTTATTATGCATAGAATCCTCTGACAAGTAAGTAATGTGACCTATCATTCTTGCAATAGCCAAGCCTTTTTCAGGAAGTTTACCGTCATAATAATTACCATTATTAAAATTACTATCTGATAAAATAGCATTTCTACCTACTGCATTAAAAGCAATAGCTTGTGCTGATAGTCTTGAAGTTGAAGCTATAACAATAGTTGATTTAACCATTTCTGGATAAGAAACAGACCATTCAATAGCTTGCATTCCACCCATTGAACCACCCGCTACAATTAACTTTTTAACACCTAAAAAATCTATCAATTTCTTTTGAACTCTAACCGCATCTTCAAAAGTAATAACAGGAAAATTTAATCCATAAGGTTTTCCTGTATCAGGATTTATAGAATTTGGTCCAGTCGTTCCACTACAACCACCCAACATATTTGAACATACGATAAAATATTTATCACTATCAAAAGCTTTTCCACTTCCGACCATGTTATCCCACCAACCAGCTTTTGTATCGCCCTTGTGATAGCCAGCAGCATGTGCATCTCCTGTCAAAGCATGTAATAGTAATATACAATTATCTTTTTCTTCGTTTAATTCGCCATAAGTTTCATACGCAATTTCATATTCCTTTAAAACTTTTCCGCAATCAAGTTCTAAAGGCTCATCAACTATTAAAGTCTTTGTTTCTGTATAAAATTTAGACACTTCAATTCCTTTTTATCTATTGTAGCATGATTCTTGTTTTATTCCTAAAAAAAATAATTGAACTATAATATATATTGATGAAAAAATTATTACTAACATTATTTTTCATATTCTTAGTCCAAAACCCAGTTTTTGCAATAAAAATAGGGTTACAAACTGGTGTAGTTTCTGCAAAAGTAGGTGCTTCCACAGAGGCACAAATTCTTGATGCGAGAAATAACAAGGTTTTATACACCATGGATAAAATGAGAAGTTATGAATTTAAAGCATATAAAAATCTCATAGCTCTTAAATACAACAACGATTATTACAACCTAAAAACAAATCAAATAGCAATTATTCCAACATCTTCAACAGGTTTTGTTAATGCAAAAAATCGCTGGTATAGAGGAGAATTAAGGATAATAAACCTCAATGGGAAACTAAATGTAATAAACAAATTAAATATAGAAGATTATATAAGAGGTGTTGTACCATGCGAAATGCCATCTAGCTGGAATTACGAGGCACACAAGGCACAAGCAATCGCAGCAAGAAGTTATGCATTAGCAAACCTTGGCAAAAGAGGTTCACAAGGTTATGACCTAAAAGACACACCTGAAGACCAAGCCTATGGCGGTGCTACAAGCGAAAAACTTAACACAAATCGTGCAGTAAAAGATTCTGAGGGTATAGTAATTATCTATGACCTAAAAATTATCCCTGCATACTATTCAGCCTCAGCTGGTGGACACACAAAAAATGCTAGTGAGGTTTGGACAAGAGATTTGCCTTATATCAAGTCTGTTCCGTCTTACGATAGTGACATAAAGAAAAATGGTCATGGTATAGGAATGTCACAACATGGGGCTAATAACCTTGCTAACAACGGATATAATGCATACCAAATTCTTAGATATTTTTATAAAAATATTAAATTCGCTCGTATCAAGCAAGACTATTATAAATAGTAGCTTTCTTAAATTTTTTTAACATTTGCATGATTTTTAAAAAAAATACTTGCAAATCAAATAGGAACGGCTATAATTAATTTATACATGACACAAAACCTAGATTTTATATAGCTCATGGCTATATCAATTCTAAAAAATGACAAGTTCATTAAATTTGGGGTGTCAGTTGTTCAAATACATAAGGAGGAAAAAATGAACAAAGAAGAATTAGTAAAAGAAGTTGCAAAAAAATCTAAATTATCACAAAAAGCAGTTGCTGACGTATTAGCAGCTACATTAGAAACTGTTGAAAAAACAGTTGCTAAAGGTAAAAAAGTTACTTTAGTTGGTTTCGGTACTTTCGAACCACGTAAAAGAGCAGCTAGAATGGGTAGAAACCCTCAAACTGGTAAAGAATTAAAAATCGCTGCTAAAACTGTACCAGCTTTCTCAGCAGGTAAAAAATTCAAAGAATTAGTAAAATAGTTCTTTTAAAAATTTTAAACAAAGACTTGATGCTTTATGCTCATAGAGTTTTATCGTTAAGTCTTTAAAACAATCTTAGACCTCTGAAATTTCAGAGGTCTTTTTTTATTCTTTAGTTAAAAATGTCAAAATTTTATCGCCATATTTTTTCTGTTTTAAAAGATTAAATCCATTTATTTCAACATCTTCTGGATGTTCAACAACACAAATATGAAAATCTGGAACAATTTCTAAAGTTTTTTCATAAACTCCAGCATAATAAGGTGGGTCTATATAGACAACATCATAAAACTTATCTGTTTTAAATTTTAGAGTATCAATATTGTACAAATCAGGTTTAATACCCAAGGACAAATAATTCTTTTTTATAATCTGGGCAATTTTTCTATCTTTTTCGATAACAGTAGCCGTTTTAAACCCTCTTGAAATAGCCTCTAAGCCCATTACACCTGAACCGCCATACATATCAAGAAAAGAGGCATCTTCAAAATCTACATAAGACTGAAGTACATTAAAAACAGCCATTCTAACCTTGGAAAGAGTTGGTCTTACTAAATCTGTTTCTGGAGCTATAATTTTTTGTCCTTTAAATTTTCCTGCTGTTATATTCATTAACCTGCTCCATTTATTGCAAAATAAACATCTTTCAAACGTTTTTTACTAATATGAGTATAAAGTTGTGTTGTAGAAACATCGCTGTGACCCAAAAGTTCTTGTACAACTCTTAAGTCTGCACCATTTTCTAACAAATGCGTTGCAAAGCTATGTCGCATTGTGTGAGGTGAAATATTTTTGTGAAATTTTTCGCCCAATTTATGGATAAAATTATAAATATCCTGTCTTGTTACAAATCTGCCCTCATTATTAACTAAGAAATTTTTTGTATCAAGTCTAAATTTTTTCAGAATAAAATCTCTTATCTTCAAATAATCCTCAATAGCTGTTGCGGAAATATTATTAAAAGGAACTATTCTTTCTTTTGAACCTTTACCACGAGCAACAAGATATTTTTGAGATAAATCAAAACTATTTGTCTTTAAGTCAACAAGTTCGCTAACTCGAAGACCTGAACCGTAAAGAAGTTCTAGTTCAACCCTTTCCAAAGGATTTAAGTCCTCTGCAAGCATTTTTTTTATTTCCTCAACCGATAAAATTTTTGGCAATCTTTGGGGAAGTTTTGGCATTTCTATTGTATCTATCGGATTTGAAGTTATTTTTTCGTTCGCACTCAACCATTTATAATACCCTCTCAAGGATGCAATTTTTCTTGAAATACTTGTAGGGTTATAGTGTTTTTCGTGTAAATCTCTTAAATAAGTATTCACCATTATTCTTGTAATATTTTTTTCATCTGCAGAAAATTTTTCAGAACAAAACTCGATAAATGCCTCAATATCTCTTCTATATGCATCTATCGTATTTTGAGAAAGACCTCTTTCAACATCAAGAAAGTCTAAATATTCTGATAAATCTTGAATACTCATACGTAAATTATAATATTTTTTCTAATTAAAA
>DBIX01000073.1 GCA_002297005.1 Cyanobacteria bacterium UBA791
CAATTTATATATCGACACTTTCAATTTCAAACTTTAGGATTTTAAAGTCTTTTGTTACATTACGTTACATTTTATATGATAAAATAGAGTAAAGAACACAAAGGGAGTGAATTATATGTCAAAACGACCAATGACAATAACAGAAAAAATCTTTGCAAAGCACGCTGGATTAGAAAGCGTAAAAGCTGGGGATTTAATTACTGCAAAAGTTGATATTACTCTTGCTAACGATATTACTGGACCAGTTGCGATAAAAGAATTTAAGAAAATTGGTGCAGAAAAAGTTTTTGATAAAACAAGAACAGTATTTGTTCCTGACCATTTTGTACCAAACAAAGATATAAAATCAGCTGAACAAGCAAAATATATGCGAGAATTTGTTAAAGAACAAGGAATAACAAATTACTTTGAAGTTGGCAGAATGGGTATAGAACACGCTTTATTACCTGATATGGGTATTGTATGCTCAGGAGATTTAATCCTTGGTGCAGATTCACATACTTGTACTTACGGTGCTATTGGAGCATTTTCAACTGGTGTTGGCTCAACAGATTTAGCATGTGCAATGGCATCAGGTGAAACTTGGTTAAAAGTTCCTCCCACAATAAAGGTTGAATTTAACGGTAAGCTTAACAAATGGGTTAGTGCAAAAGATTTAATCTTGTATTTGATTGGTAAAATTGGCGTTGACGGAGCTTTGTATAAAACTCTTGAAATCGGGGGTTCTACAATCGCAGAACTTCCAATGGATGGACGTTTTACCATTTGCAATATGGCAATTGAAGCAGGAGCTAAAAACGGCATAATAATTCCTGACGAAATTACAAAAAAATACGTTTCTGAAAGATGTAAAAGAGAATGCGTATTCTACACAAGCGACGAGGATGCAGAATACGAACAAATTATAAAAATTGATGTAAGTGAAATCGAACCACAAGTTGCATTTCCTCACTTGCCTGAAAATACAAAACCAATTAGTCAGGTTGGAGATATAAAAATTCAACAAGCTGTAATTGGTAGCTGTACAAACGGTAGACTTTCAGATTTGAAAGTCGCATCAGAAATCTTAAAAGGTAGAAAAGTTCATCCTGATGTTAGACTTATTGTTATTCCTGGAACTCAAGAAATCTATCTAAAAGCCGTAGAAAATGGATACGTTCAAGATATTATCAAAGCCGGCGGAGCAGTTTCTACTCCAACTTGCGGACCTTGTCTTGGCGGTCACATGGGAATATTAGCAAAAGGTGAAAAAGCTATTTCTACAACAAATAGAAACTTTGTAGGAAGAATGGGTCATACAGAAAGTGAAATTTATTTAGCAAGTCCAGCAATTGCCGCAGCGAGTGCTGTTCTTGGTAAAATTGGTAGTCCTGAGGAGTTAAACTAATGAAGAAAATATGTGTTTTAAAAGGTGACGGTATCGGACCGGAAATTGTTAATCAAGCCGTAAAAGTTTTAAAAACTGTCGGAGAATTTGATTTTCAAGAAGAATTAATCGGTGGTTGTGCAATTGAAGAATTTGGTAAACCTTTACCTGATAAAACTTTAGCTACCGCAAAAGGCTCTGACGCTGTACTTTTAGGTGCAGTAGGAGATTGGAAATATGATAAATTAGACCCATCAATTAGACCGGAAAGAGCTTTGCTACAAATAAGAAAAGAATTAGGTTTATTCGCTAACTTAAGACCTGTAAAAGTTATCAATGAACTTGCAATAAGCTCACCTCTAAAGGCTGAACTTGCAAGAGGAACAGATATTATGATTGTTAGAGAACTAACAGGCGGTATCTATTTTGGTGAACCTAGAGGAACAGAAGTTAGAAATGGCGAAGAAACAGCTTACAACACTATGGTTTACTCCGTATCTGAAATTGAAAGAATTGCAAGGGTAGCTTTTGACTCAGCAATGAAAAGAAATAAACGAGTTTGCTCTGTAGATAAAGCAAACGTTTTAGATGTTTCTAGACTATGGAGAAGAGTTGTAACAGAGGTGTCTAAAGATTATCCTGAAGTTGAATTAACTCACATGTACGTTGATAATGCATCAATGCAATTAATCGTAAACCCAAAACAATTTGACGTAATCGTAACAAGCAACTTGTTTGGTGATATTTTATCAGACGAGGGTTCAGTTATTTCAGGTTCTTTAGGATTATTACCAAGTGCAAGTTTAACCGCAAAAGGTCCTGGCATGTTTGAGCCTTGCCACGGTTCAGCACCGGATATGAAAGGAATGGACAAGGCAAATCCGATTGCAACAATTTTATCAGCAGCTATGTTATTAAAATATGGATTGAACATGCAAGAAGAAGCTAACAAAATCGAAAATGCCGTAGATAAAGTAATTAAAGACGGTTACAGAACAGAAGATATTTATCGTGGAGTTAGCAACGAAATCTTAGTTGGAACAGAAGAAATGGGCGATTTAATCGTTGAAAGGATTAAATAATGCAAACTAAACCGTTTTTCTATGATATTACATTAAGAGATGGCAACCAAGCTTTAAGAAAGCCTTGGAACTTGGAAGAAAAAGAAATCATTTTCAAAAAACTTATTGAACTTGGCGTTCAAGGTATTGAAGTCGGTTTTCCAAACGCAAGTGAAATGGATTTTGAAGCAGTTGAGCATCTATCTGAAATAGCTCCTGACAATGTAATAATTTCAGCTCTTGCAAGATGTGTTGAAACTGATATTAGAAAAGCTGCAGAAGCTATTAAAAAAGCTCCTAGACCACGTATTCATACTTTTATGGCAATGAATCCTTTAGGAATTGAATACGTTATCAAAAAGCCTTTATCAGAAATAAAAGAAATTTGTATCAAGGCAGTAAAGCTTGCTAAATCGCTTTTGCCAGAAAACGGTGATGTTGAATTTTCAGTAGAACACTTTGGGGATTGTGTTGAAAATATTGATGAAGTTATAGAAGCCTTAAAAGAGATTGTAGAGGCTGGGGCAACAACTATTAATCTGCCAAACACAGTAGAACGTTTTAGACCACAAACTTTTGTGAATATGGTTAAAAAGGTAAAAGAAGCTTTACCAGAAAACATTGTTATTTCTGTTCATTGTCACAATGACTTGGGTATGGCAACTGCAACAACGGTTGAAAGTTATTTTGCAGGAGCAACTCAACTTGAATGCAGCTTAAATGGGCTTGGCGAACGTTCAGGAAATACAAACATGTATGAAGTCGCAGTAACTCTTTATAACTCAGGAGTAGAAGTTCCACTAAATATGGAAACTATTTATGAAACAGCTCTACTAACATCAGAAATGGCAAATGTTCCTATTTGGGAAAAAGCACCATTGATTGGTTATGACGCACTTGCTCACCGTAGCGGTATTCACCAAGACGGAGTTGCAAAAACAAAACATCTTAAAAAAGGTGCTTATAGAGCCTTTAATCCTGAATTAATTGGTAGGGGCAATGATGAATTATTAGAATTTACAAGCCAATCAGGTAAAACAGCTCTTTATGAAATTCTTAATGGCACTCCGTACAAGATTTCTATGCAAGAAGCAATTTATTTATCACATTTTGCTAAAGAAAAAGCAGAAGCTATCGGAAACCTTTCAACAGAACAACTTATTGATTTATATTTAAACGAAATTTGTGATGTTAAAGGCGATTTTGAGTTAACAGATTTTAGAAAAATTGATTCAGATAGATTTAATTTGAGTTTTAAACATAATGGCGAAGAATTTGACATTATTGCAAAAGGCAATGGACCTATCGAGGGATGTATCAACGCTTTGAAAAAAACTGGCTTTGATATTAAATTAATCAATTACGAACAAAAAACTATCGAAGCTTTAAAAGGAGAAGAGGCTGAAGCGATGAGTATTATGCATTTTGACAATAATTGTAGAGGAACTCTTATTGCAAGAGCAATTAATAAATCTACAGCTGAAGCCAATGTTAAAGCTATATTTAACGGTTTAAATTTAATGAGTAAATAAGATATGAAAAAGAAAATAGGATTATTCTTATTTTTTACAGTATATCTGCTAATTATAATATTTAGATTAGCAAATCATTTTCCGTGGTTTGACGAAGCTCATGCATGGATAATTGCACAAGAAGCACCATTAAACCAATTACTTTCCGTAATCAGAGCAGAAGGACACCCGTTTTTATGGTATTTTATACTAATGCCATTTGCAAAGACAAAATTTTTATATCCATACTCGATGTATTTTTTTAATACAGGATTTCTTCTCATTGCAATATACGTTTTATGGAAGAACGCACAGTTTAATACGCTAACAAAAATGTTAATTACTCTATCATACCCATTTTTTGCACTATATCCGATTATCGCAAGAAACTATTCAATAGGTATATTTTTATTATTCCTTTTAACTGCATATTTTAAGGATAAATTTAAACATCCAATTTTATACTCAATATGTATTTTATTGTGTTTAAACAGCTCTCTTATGGCATTTTTCGGAGCAAGCCTATTTGCTGGAATATTTTTATACAAAACAATAAAAAAGAATGCAATAAGACAAAACCTTTACGGAATACTTATCATTATATTTGGATTTATCCTTTTTGCAGTACAATTCTGTAGCAAGTCCACAGCTATAAAATTGTCATTAAATTCAAATCTAGAAATACTTTCTAACTTATTCATCAAAGGTTCGCTTGATATGAACATCTTGATACTTTTAGGATTTTCAATAGCAACCGTTTATTACTTGATAAAAAATAAACAATGGTTATCAACTATATTTTTAGGCTTTACTTACCTTTGTCTAATAGTGACATTTGTGTTCATATATCCAGCAGGAATTTGGCATAGCTATTTTTATTATGTGTATTTTATTATTGCAATATGGCTAACTAACAGCAACACAAACCGTTTTGGAAATATTTTATTATGCATCATAAGTTTTCTGCTAATTTTTAATTATCCAACCTCAGCTATAGCTAAGACTTTGTATGGAAATAAGGGGCTTACAATCTATAAAACAATCATACAAGACGATACGCTTAAAAATGCACAACTAATACACAACAACGGAGATGTTTACACAATTCTACCGCTTGCAAAAAATAATAATATAAATCTTGTAAATTACTGCAATAACAATAACTACGACCTTAAAACAATAAAAGCTGATAATAAAATTTGCAAACACGACGACGGCATTAACCAAGCACGTGGACATTTTAAAGAATTTGCGAACGTCATTGATAAGCAATCAATCTTAATCACTACAGATAGATACGATGCAAACAAATACATAATTTCAGACCAAAAAACTACACTTTACTTTGAAAAATACAAATGTAAAGACGGATTTTGTTACTGGAAAATCTATAAATTTTAACTATTTAATACCTAGTTTAGCTTTTGTATAATTAATTAAGCCACCGCATTCGATTAAATCTTTAATTGAACCTGTATAAGCTGTTGTGTGGTATTCTTTTCCTGTAGTAAGATTTTTAATTATACCATTTTGAACATCCACATCCAACTCATCAGTAGGTTTTACTTCGTCTTGAATTTCATTGTTTTCAAGAATAACTAAACCAATATTAATTGAATTTCTAAAGAAAATTCTAGCAAAAGATTTTGCAATAACAGCTTTAATACCAGAGGCTTTAATAGCAATAGGGGCGTGTTCACGAGAAGAGCCACAACCAAAGTTTTCACCAGCAACAATAATATCGCCAGCTTGAACTTCTTTTGCAAAGTCTTTATCAATATCTTCCATACAATGTGAGGCCAATTCTTTCTCATCAGTTGTATTCAAATATCTAGCAGGAATAATTACATCCGTATCAACATTATCTTTATAAATCCAAGTTCTAGTCATTACATATATCCTCATCATTACCAATAGTCTTTTTAAATACAAAAGCTTCAAAATCAACTACACACATTGGTCTTGAATGTACAAAACCTTGCATATAATCAAATTCGACTTTCTTCATAAAGTCTAATTCCATATCAGTTTCTATACCAATAGCAACTGCCTTTGCGTATACTGAATTAACAAGAGTTTTCATATCTTTTAAAATATTCTTACCTCTATCAGTCATTATTAAATTTTTAACAAAATCCTTGTTAAATTTCACGTTATCAAACGTAAAATCATTCAATATATTTATTGCTGAATATGATTTTCCAAAATTATCTAAGGAAACTGAAAAACCATACTTTTTCAAGTCAGAAATCACTTTACGAATATATTTTTTATTTTCAAACACTATATTCTCATTAATTTCAAAGTTGATAAGTTTTGTAGGAACTTTGTACATATCAGTCATTGAGAACATCATATCTGCAAATCTTGGATTTGAAATATCTAAGCCTGAAAGATTTATAGATATTGGAAGAGGTTCAACAGAATAATTAATCCATTTGCTAATCAATTTGCAAACTTGCTCAATAACATTTTGGTCTAAATAAGTAATAAATGAATTTTTCTCAAAAACATTTAAAAATTTATTTGGCAACATCAAACCTTTTTCAGGATGATTCCAACGAACAAGAGCTTCTGCCCCAACAATATCTTTTGTCAAAACATCTACTTGAGGTTGTAGATAAATTACAAATTGATTTTGATTTAGAGCAAAATACATCTCATTTTCAATATCTTTTGCCTTTTCAACCTCATCAATTAATTCTTTCGTGAAAAAGGCATAATTCACTTCAGACTCATCATTTAAAGTCTTTTTAGACATTAAAGCTCTATCAATCATAGTTTCAACTTCCATCGTAAAATCAGGAATATTATAAACCCCAAATCGTGGAAGTAATTTTACGTTCAATTTGTATTCGCCGATTGCACGAGTAACATTGTTTATAAAAGATATAATCTTTTCATCTCTTTTGTAATTAAATAAAATTGCAAAATAATCAGACATTATTCTTGCACTAATACCGTCTTTTTCTAAAAACCATCTAATAGTTTCCGAAATATCTTTTAAAACCTCATTACCTTTGGTTGTATCATACAATTGATTAATAATTTTAAAGTTTTCAATATCCATCAAAATCATTGCATACTTATCATCTTCTTTTGCATTTAAAAGCTTGCTAGAAACTTCTAGGAAAAATTTTGATTTGTTATAACCATCTGTCACATCATCATACAACGCCCATTTCATGACAGTTTTCGTTGATTTTTTGCTAAGTAGTCCATATATTTTTAAAATAACAAATATAAATAAAACTAAAGCGACTAATGCTCCAATGATATAACATATATATTTTATAGAAGTTATATCTAATTTAATATTAGACATATTCATAAAACTTACGCTCTTCAAATCAGAAAATATCATAACAAGTTTATAATCAGAAAACTCAAGACCTGAAACTGTAATTAGAGTATCATCCAACATTTTTGCAGAATACCACTTTGTATTAACACCATTATATTGTTTTAACAAATGGTTTTCTGAAATATTACCCTTACTAAAATATGGTAATTGACTAAGAGAGCCGATATTAATGTTTTCTGGTTTTTGTAAATATATGACACCATCGGTATCAACCAAATACATCGTAAAATTAAATGATGATGAAACTTTATCAAAGGCATTTTTAATATCATCAAGATTTTTTTCACCAAGAATAACACCAACAACCCTTCCTTCTGAATTTTTAACAGGAACAGAAACATCAAGAAAACCTTGTGCTGAGTCATAAGCTACACAATAAGAGTTATTTATAGAATATGAAAAGCATTGATTATCTGCTAAATTAACAGCAGACATTGTTTGTGTTGAATAATCATACTTATAACCACTTGCATCTTCATTCAAATAAGTAATTTTTTGAAACGAATGTTTTGTTTTAATATTAGTAAAAAAAGTGTTTACATTCTCTAAAGTAGCCAAATCAGGATTATCTTTTACCAAACTTGCAGTCACGTCCAACATCTTTAAATCTTCATCAAATTGTTTGTTAATTTGCATTGATAAAGATGCAATAGTTTTCTTTGCAGATTTGCTAATTGCATTTTTGTTAGAATTTAAGCACGCAAATAATCCTGCACAACCCAAAATTACAAGAATAAGAAAAACCGCAAATACAATAGCCCAAAATTTGTTCTTTTTCTTATTTTGCTCTTTCAATGATAATGCAACACTCATAGCCATAAGCGTTATACCTTTTTATTAGCTTCCATTTCTGCTTTTAAAAGCTTATTATCATAATCAATTCTGCCTATTAATTTATTAATTCTCTTAATAACTTCTTTGAATTGATCAATCGGTAAACTTTGAGCTCCATCTGAAGATGCATTTTCAGGGTCATGATGAACTTCCATCATAATACCATGTGCACCAGCAATCAAAGCAGCTTTTGCCATTGGCTCAATTAAATATCTTCTACCAGTACCGTGAGATGGATCAACGATAATTGGCAAATGTGAATATTTTCTAATTACTGGAACAGCTGATAAATCAAGAGTATTTCTTGTAAATGTATCATCAAAAGTTCTTATACCTCTTTCACAAAGAATAACTCTTTCGTTACCATTACACATAATGTGTTCAGCCGCTAATAGAAATTCTCTAATTGTACTTGCTAAACCTCTTTTTAAAAGAACAGGTTTATTGCATTTACCAACAGCTTTTAATAATTTAAAGTTCTGCATGTTTCTAGCACCGATTTGAATTAAATCCGCATAATTCGCAATCATATCAACATCTGAGCTATCCATAACTTCTGTAACAACAAGAAGTCCAGTTTTCTCTCTTGCTCTTGCAAGATATATTAAAGCTTTTTCTTCAAGTCCTTGGAAATCATAAGGGCTAGTTCTTGGTTTAAAAGCACCGCCTCTTAAGAATTGACAGCCATATTCTTTTGCTGCTTGAGCAACTTGTAATAAACCATCAAAATCTTGTTCAACAGAACATGGACCAACCATCATAACAGGTCTTTCTAAACCACCGATTTTAACACCATTATCAAATTCAATAACAGTATCTTCTGGGTGACTTTCTCTTGATGCTAGTTTATAAGGTTCTTGGATAAGCTTAACTTTTCTTACACCCTCTAAACTACCAATCGCATGTGGGTCAACAAGACGTTTATCACCAATTGCAGCGATAACTGTCATAACATCACCCTTATTTAAAACAATTCTAAAACCTTTTTTTTCTAAACTCTTAACAACTCTATCTATGTTTTCTTGAGGTGTTCCAGGTTCCATAATTATAATCATAAAAATTTCCTCTTCCTAAGTATTGCTATTAATAAAATGATAACACAAAAAATTTTTCAACAAGTGAAAACCCTAGTAAATATGAAGTTTTTTATTATATGTTACGAATTGTAACAACCTACTCAAGAAAACTAAAGATTTCAATCAATTGTGCCGACATGAGAAGAGTAAGGGTAAAAAAGGTATCAAAAGGAGTACGTTAGAAAATGGGAATGTCTGCAAATCAAGCAAGATTATTGACATTAACAGCTAGACAACACGATCTAGAACTACGTGCTCAACAAATTTCTGCTACAAAAATGACTTTAAGCCTTCAATCTCAACAATGGGCTTCTAAATATGCACAAGCGTTAAATGATTACTCATCTCAACAAACACTTGCTGATGGTCATTTTGAATACACAGAAGTACCTGTTACTCAAGAATGGTTAACTCAAAACGGCTACGTAATTTACAACTTCACAACTGGTAAAGAATACACAGGTTCTAACATTGATGAAGCTTTAAAGAACGGCTGGGATGTAGCTAAATTTATTCCAGAACAAGCTGGTGGCACAACTACTACTCCATCAACAAGTTCAGGAAACATCAAAGATTATCCATTAGATACAATAATGACAAACTTTGTAAACGCAGTAAATGCCAAAGGTACTTATCCATACGGAACTTTGACTACTGAAACATTAAGAATGTTCAACTTGTACAATTATGAAGCTTTATCAAAAAATAGTGATGGTTCTTATACAATGCATGATAACGGCAAAATTGGTTGTACTCTTACAGTAACATTTGCTGAATTAACAGGTGGTGCATCAACAACTCCATCAACTCCTAGTGAACCAATTCCTGCTCACTATGTAAAAATCACTAACAGACCATCTCCAATTGGTACTTGGGTTCCAAATGAAAATGGTAGCACAGGTTCTGTAAACTTAGAATCTGCAAAAGCAGAATATGATACAGCAATGGCTGCATTATCTTCTCAAGAAAAATTATTAGATATGGAATTAACTCAAATCGATACAGAACACAAAGCTGTTAAAACTGAATACGATGCAGTTAAATCATTAATCGGCGACAACGTTGAAAAATCATTCAACGTATTCGGTTAATAAATAAAATATTAGATACCCTTATTCCTTCCTAACAAAATTATTAAAGCCTCGTACCTAGAGGCTTTTAATTTGCAAATTTTTGCAATAAAAAAGAGGCTATCAATTGATAACCTCTTTTAAAATTTATAATTAAAAACTATGCTAAAGCTTTTGATTGTTCAACACATTCAATCAAAGTTGAAGCTACAGTTTTTTGTTCTTCTACTGTTAATTCAGGGAACATTGGTAAAGAAATAACACATTCAGTATTTCTTTCAGTTGCTGGTAATGAACCTTTACCAACACCAAGATATTCGTGAACTTTTTGTAAATGAAGAGGGATTGGGTAGTATAACATTGCACCAATGCCTTTTTCTTGTAACATTTTGTGGATATTATCTCTGTTAGGAATTTTAACAGTATATTGGTGATATACACAATATGTATTGTCTAATTCTTTTGGAGTTACAATATCTTCACAAGATGCAAATAATTCATTGTATCTGTATGCATTTTCTCTTCTTTTTTCGTTCCATTCATTAACGTGAGGTAATTTAACTCTTAAAATAGCTGCTTGAACTTCATCAAGTCTAGAGTTTACACCAATTTCATCGTGATGATAACGAACAGCACCACCATGGTTTCTTAAAGCGATTACTCTATCATTAATAGCATCTGAATTTGTAGTTAATAAACCACCATCACCCATAGCACCTAAGTTTTTAGTTGGGTAGAAGCTGAAGCATCCAATGTCACCAAATGAACCAACTTTTTTACCTTTGTATTCAGCACCAATTGCTTGGCAAGCATCTTCAATTACGTACAAATTATGACGTTTAGCAATATCCATAATTGCATCCATATCACAAGGTTGACCATATAAGTGAACTGGAATGATAGCTTTTGTTTTTGGAGTGATTGCTGCTTCGATTTTGTTAACATCGATATTGAATGTGTCAGGGTCAATATCAACGAATACAGGTTTTGCACCAACAATACCGATAGCTTCACAAGTTGCAACGAAAGTAAATGCAACTGAAATAACTTCATCACCAGCTCCGATGTCTAAAGCTCTTAAAGCCAAGTGTAAAGCATCAGTACCAGAATTTAAAGTAACAGTATGTTTAACGCCAATAAATTCAGCTAATTCTTCAGATAAAGCTTTATTGTGTTTACCTAAAATGTATTGACCTGAACGAAGTACTTCTACAACTTCTTTTTCAACTTGTTCGCCAATTTGTGCATATTGTCTTTTTGAATCTAAAATAGGAATCATAAATATATCTCCTTTAAATTATTACAACTTTCCTTAACTCTAGTTTATCATAACAAAACCATGCCTTTACATAAACTTAATACGACGAACTTGGATTAAATTTTTATGCAAAAATATAATTATGATATTAAATGCGACGATTTCATCAAACAAAAATACTGTTCTTACAGATAAGTATGTTGAGCTTTTAGATAAAGGTATTGATACCTCTAAAATTCTTGTTATCGTGCAAAATTCTATACAGAAAAACAATTTTCTAAAAGATGTTCTTGAAAAAACTAACCAAGATACTTTTAGAATGCCTTTAATATATTCGTTTAATTCTCTAATATACAACACTATTTTAGATAATTGGGCATATATTGAAAACAGCTTAAAAGGTACAGCTAGAATTTTACCAAACCAAAACGGATTAGAGGTTACACAATATATTTTAAAAGATATTCTTAAGGATATTAAATTTAAAGGTTACAATTCAAAAAAATCGCTACTTCATCAAATTTTTAGAAGATATTCGCTAATTGTTCAAAATAATCTAACAGATGAAGATGTAAAATGGCGTTCAGAAGAAGTATTAAAAGAAGGGTTTGCTGAGGATTCAAAACACGTAATACACGAACTTCTTAAAAGAACCTTGAACTATAGAAGTTTAGATTATTTAAGACAAAGTTTAATATTTAACCATATTTACAAACATACCGAATATTTTAAAGATATTGAATATCTAATAATTAATAATGCAGACGAAATGCCACCTATCTGCATTGATTTTGTTGAATTTCTATCAAAGCAATTAAAAGACGAATTAATTGTTTGCGATGAATTAGGTTCAAGCAGATGCGGTTATTTAAGTGCAAACAAAAACACCTTCAAACATCTACAAAATATTTTTAATAACTCAACAATAAAAAAACTTGAAACAAAATCAAAACTTTATGCTGATGCACAAACTTTATATTCAAACCTAATAAACGACAATAACGAAAACTTGCAAAACTTTTCATATCAAGCTCCGTCAAAAAGAGCAACAATGATAGATTTGGCACTAAGTAAAATAAAAGAATTAATAAATAATGGTGTAAAAGCCTCTGAAATCTCAATAATAACCCCAATTATTGATGATATGTTAAAATTTCAAATCAAAGAAACGATAGAAGAAAACATTGCAACTCCGCTATACATTTCAGGTAGTGAAAAACTAATCCAAAACCCTTTAATTACAGCATCCTTAAAGGTAATTATGTTATCTTCTGATATGAAAGAAAAGCTAACAGAATACGATATTCGAGGAATTTTATACAACCTAATTAGAATACCTATCAAGTATACACGAGAAATTCTTACTCATTTTGAAGATACAAAAACCTTGACAGAACACGATTTTAAAGAGGAAGAATACAACGAAAAATATTCAAAATTTTTGGAAGTAATAAACTATCTAGAAAATAGTAATCTTTGTTTTTCAGAAAAATTACTTTTAATATTTAACAAATTTGTAAACCTATCTACAAGCACCACAAAAGAAATAAACAGATTTTCATTTTGCGTAAAGCAAATACAAGACTTTGAAAATGTATTTGGCAAAGATTTCACAATAGAACATTCTGACGAAATCTTAAACCAACTTGAAAACTCTATCATTTCAGAAAACCCTTATGGAATATTATCAATAGAAGACGGTAACTTAATTGTTTCGACACCACAAAAAATTATCGATAACGAAATAGAAACAAAATATCAATTTTGGCTGGATATAAGCTCTTCTGAATGGATAAAAAATGATATAGGTCCACTTTATAACGCATGGGTATTCCAAAAAGATTGGGAAAAAGAAGAGTATACAGTTGATGACGATATTGAATTAAGCAAACAAAAAAATGCTAGAGTCCTTAGAAAGTTAACACTTTGTGCAAAAGAAAAGATATTCACATATTCGAGTCTTTTCGATGGGCTTGGCGTGGAAAATTTTGGAGGAATTGAAAAATACATAAACTATGTAAAAGACTCAGCTCCAAAATATAACAAGATTACACCAAGAAAAGACCAAGAGGGTGTACTTGCATACGAGAAAGATAAAATGGCAATATCAGCTGTTCCAGGGGCTGGAAAAACAACAATTTTATTAGCCTTAATCATAAAACTTTTAGAAAAAAGTATAAAGCCTGAAAACATATTTGTACTAACTTATATGGAATCTGCTGCAAGAAATTTTAGAGATAGAATCAAAAACATTTGTTCAGATTTAACTACCTTACCTAATATCAGTACAATTCACGGTCTCGCACTTAGAATTTTAAAAGATAATTCAAACTATGAAAGATTAAATTTACCATCAGATTTTGAAATTTGTGATGATACAAAAAGATACAGTATACTCCAACAAATTTCACAAAAAATAAAACTAAAAAGAGGAGAACTAGAAGAATTTGATAGAGCAATCTCTGTTGCAAAACATTCAAAAATAACTTCTGACATATCATCAAAAGATGAAAAAATTCAAAGATTTTTGAGTTTTTATAAAGAATACCAAAACGCTTTAAACGAAGAAAATATAATCGATTACGATGATATGCTAATTATGTCTGTAAAACTTCTTGAGGACAATCCTGATATTTTAAAACACTATCAGGAAATCTGCGAATACGTAATTGAAGATGAAGCACAAGATTCCTCTGCAATCCAACAAAAACTAATTGGTTTACTAAGTCAAAAACACAAAAACTTAATCAGGTGTGGAGATATTAATCAATCTATCACAACAACTTTTTCAAACGCAGACGTTGAAGGCTTTAGAAAGTTCATCAAAGACAGCAACAAGGTAGAGATGAATTGCTCACAACGTTGTGCAAGAGATGTGTACAAATTAGCAAATAAACTTGTTGATTGGGCTGAAACAAATGATGAAATGAAAAACGCATTTTACAATATAAAAATGGTTGAAGTTGAGGGTAAAAACCCTACTGATAGCAATTCTATCACTTCTCTAATTTTACCTAATGCTAATTTTGAGCGTAATTATGTATTAAAACAAATGCGAAAACTTTTGGCAGAAAATCCTAAAAGCACAATTGGTATTCTTTTGAGAAATAATTATCAAGTTTCAGAATGGTTAAAAAGAATTGATGACGCAGGATTTAAAACAATATCTAGAAGTGAATCTCTTGAACAAAAAGTCATCTTTAAGGTTATTTTTGCCATTCTAAAAATCATAGAAAAGCCTTTTGATAATACTGTTTTAGCAAATAGCTACGAAATCCTAGCTCAGCACGGATATTACAAACCAAGACTTCAACTTGAAATAAAAAACTCTAAAATTCCATTTATAGAAATTAATACAGACGAAATAGAAAACCCTGATTTATCAAAATTTTATTGGGATATTTCATACTGGCTAACATTTTCTACCTTACCAATGGATGAATTATGTCTAAAAATTGGACAATATTATTTTTCAGGTGAAATTGAAAAATCAAACGTGTATTTAATTTCAACACTTATAAAAAGATTAATGGTTGCAAACAATGGATTTACAAATGTTTTAAATAAATTTGAAGAACTTTCTAAAAAATCTTCACTTAGCGGATTTAAATTCTTTAGCGAAAACGATGAAAACGACAGCGAATATTTAAAAGGTAAAATTCAGATAATGACAATGCACAAATCAAAAGGGGATGAATTTGATTATGTGTTTATACCAGAGTTTTCAGAAAAGAATTTGTCGTTAAATATTGATTCAATGAAACTAAAAGGTTCATCCTCTTTTATTGAAAATATAAAAATGCTAAATCCAAACTATAAAGGTAAGACCGAATTAGATTTAAAGAAAGAAATTTTAGAAGAAAACTTAAGATTGCTATACGTAGCAATCACAAGAGCAAAGAAAAAATTATATTTTACTTGTTCGCAAAAACAAAAGAATTACTATGGAAAAGAAGAAAAAATTGAAGAAAATATAATCTTTAATGAACTTCTACAAACAAAGGTTATAAACTAATGAAAGAATTTACAACATATTCACCTGCTATGTTAAAAACATTTGAACAATGCAAGAAAAAATTTGAATATAAATATATAAAAGGTATTTCTATACCTGTTGATACATCTAAAATGCAACAAGGTAAGAATATTCACGCAATTGCAAATTACTACTTGAAAAACTTTAATATTGATAAGCTAGAAAAAGCCTTAACTCCACATGAAAAAGAATTGTGGAACAATTTAAAAAACACTAAATACTTTGAATATGAAGTAATAGATAGCGAATATAACTTAACCTCAAAAATAGACAATTATTGGATAAGTGGTAGACTCGATGCCCTGGTTAAAAACAAAAATGATTATTATATTTTAGACTATAAAACAGGTCGAATACCAGAAAATCCAGAATATGACTATCAAACAATGATATATTTATTAATGGTGGATAACTTAGTAAAAGACTACGATAGCCTTCATTTCGTGTACGTAGATTTAAAAGAAAACTTAACTAAAGAAATAAATTTTTCAAAAGATTTAAAAATAGAATACGAGACAAGATTAGTAAAAATTCTAAAGGAAATCGAAAAGAGTCTAAAACTTAACATCTTTAATCCTCTAAAAACCAATTGTAATTGTGAATATAGCAAACTCTGCCATTATTAATGTTTAAAAATATTAAGAAAATTTTTCGAATTTAGCATTTTTTTTTATTGATTAGATTTATAGAGTTTGTGTATTAGCAAGTAGGAAAAGTATGTCAAATTACATAGCATCGCTATACTCCTTGGGATATTCTGTAAAAGAAGCCAAGAAGGGAAATATACTTAGACATGTATCCACAATAGGATACACGGCAAAAGTCATACAAAAATTATCAAGAGACGACTCTTTCGTTTTAGGAAGAGTCTCTAAAGGCATTTGCGATACTTTAGCTGAGGGTAGTAAAGATAATAAATTATTACAAGTTGCTGGAAAAGGAATAAAACTTGCTAAACAAACTGACCCTATTTCTTGCTTATGTTCAATGATAAGAGTTACAAAATCGGATTCTCCAGCAAGAAAATTTGTAGAAGAAACAAGTAGCTTGTGCGGTATGTTTTTCGTAGAGGGATTAATGCTAAAATATGCAAAAAACATTGGTCAGATGAAAGGCATAAAACAATTAAACGACGGAATGAATAAATTCTGCAAAAACACAAAATATTGTAGCCAAATTCCAGCAGTAGTCTATGGTACGCTTTACACAGTTGGCTCAGATATTGGTTGTAACATTTTTGGAAAAGCTGGTAAATGGGTTGCTGATAAACTCGGACTTAAACCGGAAACAAAAGAAGAAAAACCTAAACTTGAAAAACCTAAAAAGGAATATTATTGGGGTTAAAATAAATAAAAGAAATCATAAAGTGTAAAAGTTACTATTTATAAGGTTTTTACTCCAAAATATAGTAAAAACACCTTTTATAAGGTTTACAAAACTTCATAAAAAAGTAAAATACTAGCAATTTTTTTGTAAACCTGTTTTTTAATAAAGAGTAGTTAGTAGTAAGTAGGCGAAGAATGACAAATTATGTTGCTCACATATATTCAACAATAGCTCACGGAAAGCAAGCAGCTAATGGTAACATTCTAAGACATGTTTCAACAATTGGACATGCCGCTAAAGTTGTTCAAAAACTTGCAACAGAAGATGATTTTGTACTAGGTAAAGTTGCAAAGGCAGCTTGTGATACTCTATCTGATGCAAGCAAGGATAACAAACTACTACAAGTTGCAGGTAAAGGTCTTAAAATTGCAAAGTATACTGACCCAATTTCTTGTATTTGTGGGATGATTAGAGTTGGTAAATCTGATTCTCCAGGCAGAAAATTTCTTGAGGAATCAAGTGCATTATTAGGTATGTTTTTAGTTGAAGGTTCAATGATTAAATACGCTAAAAACATAGCAAATATAAAAGGTATAAAACAAGTTAACGATGCAATGGTTAACTTCAGTAAAAATACAAAATATTGTAGTCAGCTTCCAGCTATTGTGTATGGTACTTTATTCACAATCGGTTCTGAAGTAGGTACAAATTTATTTGGAAAAGCTGGCAAATGGGTTGCTGATAAATTAGGACTTGCTCCTGAAACAAAAGAGCCTGAAAAACCAAAAGAAGAAAAACCTAAAAAAGAATATTATTGGGGTTAGAATATGGTTTCAAACTACGTTTCAGAACTAATTTCATTTAGCAAAAGTGCTAAAAAGACTGTAAATACAAAAGATCCATTGAGAGCATTATCCACAGTTGGTTATGCTGCAAAATTCATAGATAAAACTGCAAAATTGTCGGATACGACGGCTGGACAGTTTGCAACCGAATTAATTGATACATTTGCAAAAGCCACCGACGGCACAGGACTTGGAGCATGTGCAAAAGGAGCATTAAATATTGCTAAGCATACAGATGAAATTGGTATGCTCCGTTCTGGTATAAAAACTTTCAAATCAGACTCCCCAGCTAGAACATTTCTAAAAGAGGGTTGTGGATGGATTGGACGTTTTATCTGCAAGGATTTAGTACTTGAACACGGAGCAAAACTACTGAATATAAAGGGTGTTAAACCACTATCTGATGCCGTAACAAAATTTTCTAAAAACACAAAAGGATTTGGACAAGTTCCAAATGTAATTGGTGGTGTTGCTTATTCATTTGCCAAAGAAGTTGGTAAAAAAGGCGGAAAAAAGGTCGGTAATTTTATTGCCGACAAGCTCGGACTACCACCTGAAAAACAAAAAACTCCAAATAATAACGAAGAATTATCTCCAAGAGAATTGGCACATGCTCCTTTACGCTAAATTTTAAGTAAATATTACATTTTCGTTAGAAAGCATTTAAAATTTAATTCCTTTTTAGTACACTAGAAACAACTAGACAAAAAGGAGTTTATATGGAAAGATTAATCGGAGTTCTTGGTATTGTTGTTATTTTATTTATAGCATTCTTGTTAAGTAATAACAAAAAAGCCATCAACTATAAAACAATTGGTATTGGCTTAGCATTACAATTTTTATTTGCTATTTTTATTTTTAAAGTACCAGTTGGTCAAAAAATATTTTTAACTATCGGTCATAGTATCGAAAAATTATTAGAAATCGCAAACATAGGTGGTGCATTTGTATTTGGACCATTCGTTGATAACAAAACACTAAGCTCAGTATTCGGCGAAGGTACAATGATTTTTGCAGCACAATTAATAAGTGCGACTATTTTCATGATGATGTTAGTAAACATTCTTTATTACTACGGAATTATGCAAAGAGTTGTAACTGTACTTGGTAAAGCAATGAATAAAATCATGAAAGTTAGCGGTGCGGAAGCTCTTTCTAACGTAGCAAGTGCTTTCGTTGGTCAAGTAACAGCACAAATTATGATTAAACCATATTTACCAAAATTAACTCGTTCTGAACTATTAGCTTCAATGGCAGGTTCAATGGCTTGTACATCAGGAGCTATGATGCCAGTATATGCAATGATGGGTATTCCAATCGTATATGTATTAGCTTCAGCCATTATGGCTATCCCTGGGGCATTAGTTATTTCAAAACTTGTTTATCCAGAAGTTGATTCACCTGAAACAATGGAAAACATCAAATTAAGCAGAAGAAAAACTCACGTTAATGTTTTTGACGCAATTGCATCAGGTGCATCAGAAGGTATGACAGTTTCACTTACTGTTGTAGCAATGTTGTTAGCAATCGTTGCGTTAATTTCATTAATTGACTATATCTTAGGTATGTGTGGTAACTTTATTTACACAACATTCCATTTAACAGCACCAGTTCTTGGTTTTGATTTACAACACTTATCATTAAAAATGATTTTAGGTAAATTCTTCGCTATCTTCGCATTCTTAATGGGTACACCACCTCAAGATGTATTCAACGTTGGTGGCGTAATCGGTTTAAAAGTTGTATCAAACGAAGTTTACGGTTATGCTGACTTAATGGCAATCAAAGACATCATTTCAAACAAAGCATTTATTATTACATCATTTGCAATTTGTTCATTTGGTAACTTTGGTTCTATTGCAACTCAAATCGGTGCTATCGGCGGACTTGCTCCTAACCAAAGAAAAAATCTTGCAAGATTAGGTTTAAGAGCATTAATCTGCGGTGTTTTAACATGTTTTGTTTCAGCTTGTATTGCTGGCATCTTGTTATAAGATATATTTAAATAATTCTAAAAGAGGCGACTTTGATTTTAATCAAAGTCGCCTCTTTTTTACAAATAAAAAAAATCGGTCAATCCCTACAAAGATAGAAGACACCGATTTTTTTGTTTAAACTTGCTTAACTCGTTATGCTTGGAAAGCAGCTGAAGCACCTGAGTTAGTATTATTATCTGAGAAACCAAAGCCAAATGCTGAATTGATAAATGCCATTTTTGGAGCTTCTTTAGTTTCATCTGCTTTTTTATTATCTTTGATTGCTGTCAATGCGTTGATACCATTTAATTCCATAACTTTTCTCCTTTAAATCTCTTTATATATCTCGTACTTATATAAAGTATTTTTGTTTTCAAAAATTGCCTTTTTGGAGTAATTTATATTAAGAAATGTTACATTAAGTATATAATGCATCCTCTACAACTTTACAAATTAAATGTCCCAACAGCATTTGAGCCTCTTGTATAATTGGAACTTCATCAGATGGAATTTTCACTAATAAGTCACAAAGATTATCCATAGTTGTTTTAGATTTTCTTGTTAGACCTATAGTTATTAAGCCCATTTCTTTAGATATTTTTAAAGCTTCAACAATATTTTCGGAGTTTCCAGAAGTTGAAAGAGCAAATACTATATCACCTTTTTTACCTATGGCTTCAATTTGTCTTGAAAATACTTTTTCGTAGCCATAATCGTTTGATAAAGCTGTAATAACAGAATTATTTGCACAAAGTGAAATAGCATTAAAAGCGTGTCTTTCTTTTAAAAATCTTGAAACAAACTCTGTTGCCAAATGATTTGAGTCACTTGCAGAACCTCCATTACCTATAAACAAAAGTTTATTACCATTTTTTAAAGTTTCAACAACGACTTTTGTAATTTTATCTAGCGTATCGATAAAATTATCGTCATTTAACATTAAAGTTTGAGTTGCAATAGATTCTTGTAAGTAACCTTTTATCATTAATTATTCTCCAACATGTTGAATTAACTCAATTTGATTTCCGTCTGGATCAAGCACAAATGCAATTTTTGTACCAGAAAAAACTACATAAGGTTCATACAAATATTCATAACCTAGATTGTGTAATTTTTTAGTAAATTCATCCATAGAGTCGACAGAAAAGGCAAAATGTCCAAACGCATTACCATTTTCGTAGCCATTTTCAGGAATTTCATCATTTACTGTTAATTCTATTTGAGCAGTATGTTCTTCGTCTTCTAAATAAATCAATTCGCAATCATCAAGTCTTTTTTTCTTTGCGATTGACATATTCAATAATTTTTCATAAAAATCTAATGATTTTTGAACATCTTTTACTCTTATCATTGCATGTAAAAATTTCATAATTAATTATCCTTTCTAAGCATAACGACTGCACTTGCCTCAATTGCTCTTTTTTCGCCAACCGCATCCATTTGCTCATTTGTTTTAGCCTTAATAGAAAGTTGATTTTCATCAATTTCCATAACTTCTGACAACTTCTTAACCATATTCGGAATATGTGGTTTCATTTTAGGTTCTTGTAAAATTATATTTGAATCAATATTATTGATTACGTAACCTTTTTCCTTAATTAGCCCCATAACATTTTTCAAAAGCTCAACGCTTGAAATACCTTTGTATTTAGGGTCTGTATCAGGAAAATGAGTTCCAATATCAGAAAGAGCCAAAGCCCCTAAAATACCGTCAATAATTGCATGAATAAGTACATCAGCATCAGAATGACCTAACAAACCTTTTTCGTAAGGAATTTCAATTCCACCTATAATAAGCGGTCTATCATCAACCAATTTATGAATATCGTAACCTAACCCTACTCTAAACATTTTCACCTACTTTACAAACTTTTCTATTGCCTTTACAAAACCGTCGTTATCAACAGTATCAGTAACATAATCAGCAATTGCTTTCAATTCGTCAGTTGCATTACCCATAGCAACCTTTACACCACCTGATTGCAACAATTCTATATCGTTGTTATGATCGCCAATTGTAAGTGTTTCTTCTTTAGAAATGCCAAACATATTTTGTAAATATCTTAAACCATCGCCTTTTGTTGCTTCCTTGTGACAAATTTCACAGAAAAAGTCTGTTGATTTGCAGATAAATAATTCAGGATGTTCTTTTTTTAAATAATTTGTTAATCTATCAATTTTTTCTGCATTATTGTAATCAATCAACAAGATTTTATTAACTCTATCAATGTTTAATTCATCAAAAGGCTTAACAGTAAACGGAATTTTTTGATAATCAACATATTTTTTAGTAAATTCATTTTCAGCTTCAACATATAGGTTATCATTCATGTACAAATTCATGTGCACATGTTCTGATTTACCCCAATCTAAAATTTTCTTAGCTGTCTCATTTGGAATATCACGTTCATATAAAATCTTTTCTTGAGGAATATTTTCACAAACTAAAGCCCCTTGAAAAGATACAACTGGAGAGTTTATACCAATAACATCAGCGATTTTTTTTGCAGAACGATTCATTCTACCAGTAACCAAAACTACTTTTACACCGGATTTATCCAAATTTCTAAGACAATCAAGAACTGCGGGATTAAATTCTCCATTATGTTTTAAAATAGTTCCATCAATATCTGTAGCTACCATTTTAATCTTTGTCATAACCTACCTCTATAATATTTATAATTTAAAAGCTCTCATTAATGCACAAATTGTTTTTGAATCATTTATTTCGCCATTTTTAATCATTTCAAAAATATCATCTAATTTGTATTCATACGCTTCAATAATTTCGCCATCATCAGGACACGGAGCATCATAATACAAATCAGTCGCTAAGAATAAATATAATTTTTCATCGCAAATACCTGGAGTTGTATTAATATAACCCAAATCTTTCCAATTTCTAGCTCTATAACCTGTTTCTTCTAAAAGTTCTCTTTTAATTGCTTCGTGAACATCTTCACCTTTTTCTAATTTACCAGCAGGTAATTCTAGAGAAACCTTTTGAATTGCGTAACGATATTGTTTTACCATAAGAATTGTATTTTCGTCTTTCATCGCAACCGCAACAACTCCGCCTGGGTGTCTAATTACTTCTCTAAAAGACTTTTTACCATCTGGAAGTTCAATATCATCAAGCGTAATATTAATAACTTTTCCCTCATAAGTTACTTTTGTGCTTAATTGTTTTTCTACAAATTCCATACTCCACCTACAATGCTATAATTATAGCTTTTATATTTTCATCTGACATATTTTTCAAAATTTCATTTTTATCTACTAGATTCATTTTTCCTAATATTTTTAACGCAGATAAAGCTTTTAATACAATCGTTGGATTTTTTGAAAAAGTTAATTTTACAAGTTTTTCTTCGTCCTTTACCAAATCAATAGCTGTTAATACAAAATCACTATTTTCATCAAGTTCTGCATCTGCTAAATCAGTCAACATATTTGTATCAACAGAAGATAATAATTTTTTAATATCATAAATTTCATTTTTTGTATTTTTATCTTCATCATACAAATATTCATCATTCTCTGTTAATGTATTGAATTTATCTTTTGCATTTAATACTATCAAAGCCTCTTTAGAACCCAAATTGTTTAATAAACAACATAAAACATCATATAGTTGATAATCAAAAACTTGAGCTAAAGAAGTAACTTCACCTAGTCCATCAATAATTAGATTTATCAAATATAGAGCAGATTCTGAATCATAATCTAAAATATTAAAAATGCTATCCAAATATGGAACTTCTGCTGCAATATTTTCAGCCATTGAAGAATTTTTTAATGTAGCCAATATGCTAGGTATAGCATTTTTATCTCCATAGGCAACTAAAAATTTAACTGCTGAGAGTTTTTCAAAATCATCACTTGATGACAATGTATTTAAAGCTTTTTCGTATAATTCTCTATCTTCTAAAGATGCAAGAGCTTCTGCACAATTTAATGCTAAAGGTTCAAACTCAGAATACGCATATTCTTTTAGCTCGTTTAATCCTGCAGTACTTTTTACAATTGAAAAGAATTTTGCACAATATGCTTTTTCATTTTCTGAACCATTTTTAAAAATCTCTAAAATTTCTGCTATCAAATCGTTGTCAGAAAATTTAGCTAAAGATTTTGCTATAAATTCTACATAAGATGGTGAATAATACGGTAAAAATTTAATTAAATTCTTGTAATTAGAAGAATTAACTGCATTTTCAAGCCTTGATGAAACATTATTTTTTATAAAATCAAACAAAAAATCGTCTTGATTTACAAGTTCTTCAAAAGTCTTGAAATCAGCATTATTGACAATATGAGAAGCAGCCATCTCATAGTCAGGTTTATTCTTAGAAGTAAGCTTTTTAACTAAAGACATTAATCTAAATAGAAAGCTGTAATAACTTTGTGACCTTCTTCTGCATATTCAATTGCACCATGAAGAGTTTTTGAAGTATGTGATAAGAAACAGATTAATTGATTACAATCATCAATAATTTCTCTGTTGCAAACTCTTGATGCATCAGCAAGAGTCATCATAGCTCTATCAGGGTGTTCAACGATGTTTGGAACACCAATTAGTTGGTCTTGAACGTCAGAAGGTTGTTGACCTATTGTTTGAGGTAAAATAACTTTTAATTTATCAGGATTAGCTTTCATAGCACCACGAATAGCAGCTGCGTTTGTACCAGAAGAACCACCTGAAGTAATAATTGTATTACCTTGCATAGCTAAAGCTGTAACAAGTGTTTCAATAATTTGTTGGTGAGTGATTGCAAGATTACGGCTACCGATAACTGCAATTTTTTTAGACGATTGATGAATAGTTGCTAATTCCATAGCTAGTTCATCAACTGTATCTGGAGAATCAGAACTTACAGTATCCAAATCATCAAGAGGAACCATTATAGTACCTTGATTTTCTGAACCTTCGCCATCTGAATTAACAATTTTATCTAATTTTTCGTCTATCATACGCCCTACCTTATAATTGCAAAATTTATTATTTTAGTATAATAATAGTATCATAAAAGTTTTTTTTTGTGAATAGGGTATGGAAAATATATTAGAAAAACTAAATGAAGAACAAGCAGAAGCCGTACAAGCTACAAAGGGAGCAGTTTTAGTCCTAGCTGGAGCAGGTAGCGGTAAGACTCGTGTGCTTACATCAAGAATTGCATATTTAATTCAACACGGAGTCCCATCTAGAGAAATTCTTGCAGTAACATTCACAAACAAAGCCGCAAAGGAAATGCGTGAACGTTTGGAAAACATGCTTGGAGAACAAGCTGCAAAATTCATGTGGGTCGGAACATTTCATAGTATTTGCGGACGTATTCTAAGACAAGATATTGATAACTATACTTTCAAGTCTACAAATAAAAAACTTGATAAGAATTTTACAATTTACGACGAACAAGATGCGTTAAATGTAATAAAACAAGCTATCAAAAAACTGAATCTTGATGACAAAAAATATCAACCAAAAGTAATAAAATCACACATTTCAAATGCTAAAAACAAAATGATGGATGCATACACTTACGCAACTTACGCAAGAGATTTTGTATCACAAAAAATTGCAGACGTATTTGAAATTTACGAAAACACATTGAATAACAATAATGCTATCGACTTTGACGATATGCTTATGATTACCGTAAAACTTCTTGAACAATGCCCAGAAGTTAGACAAAAATATTATGACAAATTCAAACATATTCTAGTAGACGAGTTTCAAGACACAAACTTAGCTCAATATAGACTCGTAAGAATGTTATTTACAAACGGTATTGAAGACTATGATAGAACTCGTTCACTTTGCGTTGTAGGTGATGTTGACCAATCAATATATAGCTGGCGTGGTGCAGATTATAGAATTCTTTTAAACTTCAAAAAGGATTTTCCTGATACCCAAATGATTAAGCTAGAACAAAACTATCGTTCTACAGATAACATTTTAAAAGCAGCAAACTCAATTATCCAAAACAATGACGAAAGAGTAGACAAGGTTCTTCGTTCAACAAAGGGTTCTGGTGAAAAGATTGTTATTTATGAGGCAGAAGACGAATCAGACGAAGCAAACTTTATTGCAATGAAAATCAAACAAATTACAAATCGTCAAGACTATAACAAATGTGCCGTTTTGTATAGAACAAATGCACAATCACGTGCAATTGAAGAAGCTTTTATGGCAACCTCTATTCCGTACAAAATATATGGCGGTCTAAAATTCTACGATAGAAAAGAAATCAAGGATGTCGTTGCTTATTTAAAACTTATCTATAATACGAACGATTCAGTAAGCTTTAGAAGAATTATTAATGTTCCAAAACGTGCAATCGGTGATACTACAATGCAAAAACTTCAAGAATTTGCAGATGAAAATGATATTAGCTTATTTGAAGCGATTGACAGAATAGAAGAAACTGAAATTCAAAAGAAAACTCAAGCAAAGCTAAAAGATTTTCAAACTTTGATTTTAAAATTAAAAGAAGCTCAAAGCAGATATAGTTTTGACGAATATATTGGACTTGTTATTGAAAAGAGTGGATATATAGCAGAGTTACAATCATCGAATAATCCAGACGATGAAACAAGAATTGAAAACTTGCAAGAATTAGTAAATGTTGCAAGCGAATTTGAGCCTGAAGAAATTGATAATACTTTAGGCGAATTTTTAGCTCAAATTGCGTTAGTATCTGACACAGATAACGTCGAAACAATTTCAAACAACGTAACGCTTATGACTCTTCACTCTGCAAAAGGTCTTGAGTTTCCTTACGTATTTTTAGCAGGGCTTGAAGAGGGAGTGTTCCCGCATTCAAGAACTTTTGAATCAAAATCAGAGCTTGAAGAAGAACGTAGATTAATGTATGTTGGCGTAACTCGTGCAGAAGAAGAATTGTTCATTACTTATGCAAAACGCAGACTACTTTGGGGTGATTACAAATATAATCCACCATCAAGATTTTTAGAAGAAATTCCATCAAGCGTAATGGATACAAGTTATAACGAGTCAATGACAACACCTGTCAAATCAAGTTTTAAACGAGCAGCAGAAACAATAAAAACAACAAGGTTTAACGATGACGGCAGAATTATGTCAACATCAGGCTTTGGCAAAAACTTTGTAGCACCGCAAAATAGAAGTTTGTCACAAAACACAAATAAATCTTTTGTTGTTCACAAAAATAAAAACATTTCAGAGGGTGCAGCTCAAATCTTAAAGAAAAACCCTGTTTCTAAAGAAAAAGAAGCTGAAAAAATAAAAAAATTCTTTGAAGATAACAAAATTAAAAGAAAAATTGAAGAACAAAGACAACAAGAAAAAGAAGCTCAAGAACAAAAAGAGCGTGAAATAAAAGAACATAATACATTTGAAATTTTTAAGGCTGGCGATAGAGTGTTCCACGAAAAATTTGGAATAGGAACAATTCTAGACGTTATGGAAGTCGGTGAAAGTTCAATGTATACCGTAGATTTTGGAAGACAAGGGAAAAAAGCACTCGATACGAGCTATGCTAAATTGAAAAAATTTTAATATTCCGTAAAAAGTACTAATCATTTTTCCATGTTTTCTCTATAATAAAATTACAAATTGCAAACGAGGAAGAATTATGAAAAATGAATTAGCAGGAATGATAAATCCGACACATGACATCAAGTTGTTCTCAGGACGTTCAAACCCAGAATTAGCAGAAGAAATCGCTAAACATTTAGGTACAACTGTTGGACCTATGGTTATTAAAGACTTTGCTGACGGCGAAATTTACGTTCAAGTTCAAGAAAGTGTTCGTGGTGAAGACGTATTTATCGTTCAACCAACATGTAAACCAGTTAACCAAAATTTAATGGAATTGTTGATAATTATTGACGCATTTAAAAGAGCAAGTGCAAAATCAATTACAGCAGTAATTCCTTATTATGGATATGCAAGACAAGATAGAAAAACTTCTGGGCGTGAAGCTATCACAGCAAAACTTGCAGCCGATTTATTGACTACAGCTGGATGTTCAAGAGTTTTAGCAGTTGACTTGCACTCTGGTCAAATTCAAGGTTTCTTCAACATCTTAGTTGACCACATCTTCGCAACTTCAATTCTTGTAAACCATATCAAAGAATTAGGCTTAAAATCAGAAGACTTAGTAATAGTAAGCCCTGATACAGGTGGGGTTAAACGTGCAAGAAACTTTGCTAAAGATTTAAAATGCCCATACGCTATTATTGATAAACGTCGTGACAAACACAACGAAGCCATTGCTAACTGCGTAATTGGGGATGTAAAAGGTAAAACTTGCGTAATGTGCGATGATATTATTGATACTGCAGGTTCAATCACAGAAGCAGCTAAATTATTGAAAAAAGAGGGTGCTGAAGATATTTATGTATGTGCAGTTCACCCAATTTTCTCAGGTCCAGCTATTCAAAGATTGAATGATGCACCTATCAAGGAAGTTGTTATTACAAACACAATTCCTCTTGATACATCAAAATTACCACCAAAAATCAAACAACTTTCAGTAGCTAATTTGTTAGCTCAAGCTATTTCAAGAATTCACGATGACGAATCAATCAGCTCATTATTCGGATTTGAAAAAGAAATGAAAGTGTAAAAATAAAAAAATAGAAATAACAAAAAAGACTTGATGAAAGATCAAGTCTTTTTTGTTAAACAATTATTTTTTTGCTCCGGCTTTTTTAAGTCTTGCTTCTCTTGCGGCTTTTAATTTTGCAGCCTTTGCGGCTTTTGCAGCAGCAGCTTTAGCTTTTGCGGCAGCTATACTTTCTGGAGTAATTGGAGTTAAACGACCTTTAAAATAAGGTTTTAGCCAAGCAGTAATTTGATAGTTTAATTCAGGATAACCTTTTAATAAAGTCATTCCCATTCCGCCTTTTGGCATATTTAAAGCATCAAAGTTACCTTGAGCAAATTTTGCAAGCTTATTTTGTTCTTGAATAGAAAGTCTATCAGTAGAACTTGCTATCGCAAGAATTGGAGCTAAACCAATTTCAGTCATAGCAACCGGAATATACAAACCTTTAATAGACATCATTGGTGAAAATAATACTAATGCTTTTGGTTTTACAGGCAAAGCCTTTGCAACAAGAACAGCTGTATTTGCACCAATATCACTACCAACAATAGCATAATCTGCAAAATTCAACTTTTTATGTTTAGTTTTTACATATTGCATTACATACAAAACATCTGATGGATATTTTGCATAAGTATCATTTTTGAAGTACTGCCATGCACGTTGTCTTAAAGTTTTTGTATAAACACTTTTACCATGTCCCCTCAAATCCATACCGACAACAGCAAAACCAGCATAGTTCAATTTGTTTTCTAAGTTAGAATACAATCCATAATATCCACCTAAAGAGTGTAATAAAACTACAACCGGATATTTATCCATACGAGTTTTAGGATAAGAAACATAAGCTTTGATTACAAAACCATCTTGAGTTTCTACATCATAAACTTTATGCACAACAGGGTTGTATGGCTTTGTTTTTTTCTTTGCTGGTACTGACATGACAGGCATAGCAACAAATAAACATAAAATAATTAAAATAAATGATTTAATAAGTTTCATAAACACATTATACTCTAATATAAGAAATTTGTTAACATTTTGTTACAAAATACACCAAAAAAAGTAAATTTTTTCAAGTAGAAATACTTATATATAATATAAGAGAGAAAAAGAGTTCAGAGGATTTTATAAATGTCAATTAAAATAGATGCAAACTTAAGCGTTATTCAAAACAAATTAAGCATTTCAAGCTCAAGAATGGCTTTATATGCTGAAAAATCAATTGACGAAATCATTGAATCAGAAGCAAAAGCTGGTAACAACCGTGCAGTTCAATATGCTAGAGAATTATATGGCAACGCTTCTCAATTAGTAAAAGCTTTCTCTTTAGACAACCCAAGCAACAAATTAACAATTTTACAAGAATTAAATGAAAAAGATATTATGGAAATCATGCCAAACATCGACAAAGAAGGTTTGATGTTAGGTTTGAACTTCTTCACTCAAGATAAAATGTTAAAATTATTAGAAGAAGCTCCAATCGAAGAAGTTGTAAATATGGCTTTAGAAGTTATGCCTTTAGGCGACATCTTAGAAATGATTCCTTCTAAAGATTTAGACAAATTCGTTCAAAACAAAGATTTAGATCAAGATTTAGTTTTTGATTTTATTGGTCAATTAGCTCCTGAAGTTTTAGCTCAAATGGTTGAAGCTGTAACAGGTGTACCTCTAGAAGAAGATTCATTAGATCCAAAAGAATTAACAAAAATGATTCAAGGTTTTGATAAAGATACATACTTAGATTCAATGGTTGCAATGGATGCAGATGCTAAAAGACAATTAATCGGTTTAATGGCTAAAAAAGATCCTGAAATTTTACAATTATTCGAAGCTAAAAGCTATACAAATTCTTTAGCAACATTACAAAAACCTGATATGATGAAAGGCACAATCGCATTAACTCCAGAAACAATGGTTGAAATGTTAGGCGAATTACCAAAAGAATTATTATCAATCGTTGCAACTCAAATTGACGCAAAAGAATTCGCTGAAATCTTAGTTAAAAAACACCAAGATATTTTAGAATCAGTTATTGCTGCGTAATATGATAATTAGCATTAATAAATTCAAGCAAAAACGCTAGAGCTTCCTCAGAAAAAAGGAATTTTAGCGTTTTTCTACTTAGATGAGAATTTAACTTTAATTCTTTAACTTGAACGCAGTATTTATTTTTAATAGCAATAAAAGCAGTACCTACGGGTTTTCCACCTGATGGTTGAGGACCTGCAACACCTGTTATAGAAACGCAAATATCTCTATTTGTTTTTCTAAACAAACCCTCTGCCATTGCTTCAGCACATTCTTTACTAATCACGCCATAGTTTTCTATAATTTCTCTATCAACGCCAAGAATATCAACCTTTGCATCTTCAGAATATGTAATAAAATTTTCTTTCACATAAGTTGAACTACCTGAAATATCAGTTAGTCTAGAACTAATAAGTCCGCCAGTACAACTTTCTGCAGTCGCAACAGTCAAGGAAAACCTAAACAGTTGTCGAGCAACCGCTTGGTCTTTCTTTGAGGATAACTGCATATATAAAATTTTTAAATTTTCTAAAAACTTCTTCATTTGATAAAGATTTTATGAATAAAGTAACAAGTTGTCAACTAAAAATATAAAAAAATATTATAAAAAGTGTTAAAAAAACACTTTAAAAATAAAAACTTTTGATTTATAATCAGCATGTATGAAGTGTCTTGTGAGGTGAGGTATGAAAAATAATATAAAAACAAAGATTGTGGCAACACTTGGACCAAGTTCAAACACCAAAGAAAAAATTAAAGCTCTTATTGAAGCTGGTGTAACAATGTTCAGATTAAACTCTTCACACGGGGATTTTGAACAACATTTGACTAACTTGGGCTATATTAGAGAACTTGAAAAAGAATTAGATACATTAATTCCTGTACTTTTAGATTTACAAGGTCCAAAAATCAGAGTAGGATTACTTGAAGAACCTATCAAAATCGAAAAAGACCAAATTTTAAAATTTAGACATCAAGAAAAATTAGAAAACGATATTATCCCTGTAGATTACGAGGGAATTGCAAAAGACGTTACTGTCGGCTCAAGAATTTTAATGGACGACGGTAAAATTTCCCTTGAAGTTGTAAAAGTTGAAAATGACGTAGTTTTCGCAAAAGTTATCGCTGGTGAATTACTAAAACAACGAAAAGGTATCAACATCCCTGGTTCTTGCGGAAGTATCAACGTTTTAACTGAAAGAGATAAAGAGTTTGTAAAATTTGCTATCGAAAACAAAATTGACTATCTTGGTCTATCATTTGTTAGAAACGCAAAAGATATTACAGATTTAAAAGAAATAATTGAAGCAAACAAAGGTAAAATCAAAATTATTTCTAAAATCGAAAAACCACAAGCTATCAAAAACATTGATGAAATCATCGAAAAATCAGCTGGTATCATGGTAGCAAGAGGCGACTTAGGTATTGAAATTTCACCAGAAAAAGTACCAGTAGTACAAAAAGAAATTATTAAAAAAGCAAACGCACAAAGAAAAGCTGTAATCGTTGCAACACAAATGTTGGAATCAATGATTGAAAACCCAATTCCAACAAGAGCAGAAGCTTCTGACGTTGCAAACGCTATCATCGACGGAACTGACGCAATTATGTTGTCAGGTGAAACTGCAGCTGGTAAATATCCAATTGAGGCAGTAAAAATGATGACAGCTATTGCAGAAGAAGTTGAATATAGCCAATTAATGCGTCACAACCATTACGATGAAGAAACATTAGAAATCAATAAAAACGATAGTATCGCTATTTGTTCAGCCGTAATTGATATGGTAGATAAAATTAAAGTAAAAGCTATCATTACATTTACAGCTAGTGGTTATACTGCAAAATTACTTTCTAAAGCAAAACCAACAGTACCTATTTTAGTATGTTGCCAAAGCAGAAAGAATTGTAGAAGATTAAAATTGTATAGCGATATTTATCCAATCGACATTAATTTTGATGGTGAATTTACAGAAGAATCACTAAAAGAATTTAACAACGTATTAATTAACAAATACGGATTAAAGAAAGGTGACACAATCATCTTCACAGGTGCTATTCCTGATTTAATGAGTGGCAAAACAAACTTCATTAAAATCCACGAACTTGGCACATTAAGTTAATGTTTTTTAAAGAACTAATGACAATATAACTCCCTTACGTTATTATTAACTTAGGGGAGTTATTTTATGAGTTTAAACACACCGAAAACACTAAAGAAAAGCACATTTTCAACAGAAAATGACGAATTTAATGAACTATCAACAACAGCATTACTAGCAAGAAAATCAGTTCCAGCACTACATAGAGAACTTGCTAATAACTATGTATTGATTAAAAGAATTTATAAATTCCAAGCTGTAAAATCTGCCCTTACTCAACAAGATAAGGCAATTCTTGATAAATACAATTTTGCTCCATTGGCAGAAACTACAATTGAACAAGTTAATAAAGAATTAGAACTAATGAGAAGTATGTCAGCTGACGAAAGCGAAGAAAAAAGAAATGATGCTGACGAATTAATTATAATCAGAACAAAAGAATTAAAATATATAGTAGCAAGCAGATATTCAAGCCTACATAACGAACTTAACAACGGTTATGTTGCAATGGAACGTTATTTTGAAGAAATTTCAAAATATTATTCATAAGTGAGAAAAAATGGATAGAAAAGAATTTGTAAACGCAAAAAGAATCGTTATAAAACTTGGTACAAATACCTTAAGAAACGATAAAGGCGAGGTTTCACTACCAAGAATTTATTCTTATATTGAAGATATTGCACACCTCGTAAAAAACGGTAAGGAAGTTATTTTAGTAACTTCTGGTGCTGTTGGCTTGGGTAGAAAAAAAATCAATCTTGAAAACACAAGTGACATCGTAGAAAAACAAGCTTGTGCAGCTATTGGGCAATGCAAATTGATGTCCTTGTACGAGGACGGCTTTGATACTTATAACGTTACAACAGCACAAATATTACTTACAGAAGACGATTTTTCATTAAGAAAAAGATATTTGAATTTAAGAAACACTTTAAATAAGTTGCTAGAACTAAGAGTTTTACCAATTATCAACCAAAACGATACTGTTTCAACTTGCGAACTTGACGAAATTTATCAAGACATGCAAGTATGTTTTTCTGATAATGATAAACTTTCAGCACTTGTTACAAGTGAAATGGATGCAGATTTATTGATAATTTTATCAGATGTTGACGGCTTATTTGATTCAAATCCAAAAGATAATCCTAATGCAAAAATTATAACAGAAGTAAAAGAAGTTACTGATGATATTTTAGAATTGGGTAAAGAAGCATCTGAAGGTGGCAGAGGCGGATTTCGTTCAAAACTTGAGGCTGCTAAACTTGTAAATAGATTTGGCGGAAAAGTTTTAGTAGCAAACGGAAAAACTCCATCAATTATAAAAGAAATTTTTGATGGCAAAGAAATTGGTACGGCCTTTTTACCAAACGAAAACGGCTTATCAGAAAAGAAACGTTGGATTGGTTATGCAACAAATATTATCGGAAGATTAATCGTTAATAAGGGAGCAAAAGAAGCTATACTAAAAAATTCTAGCATTTTACCAATTGGAGTAACAAACGTAATAAACGACTTCAAAAAAGGCGAAGTAGTTTCTATTCTAGATGAAAACGGAACAGAAATTGCAAGGGGTATGGTAAATTACAACTCAGACGATTGTCGTAGAATTATTGGTTATCATTCCGATGACATTCTTAAAATTTTAGGTTATAAAAATTATGATGCAGTAGTAACGAGAGATAACATTACATTATTATGAGTTCAACAATAAGTTTAATCGCAAAACAAGCAAAACAAGCTTCTAATAAGCTTGTCACAATAGATACAAAAACGAAAAATAAAGTTCTTTTAGCAATTAGAAATGCCTTGATAGCAAATCAAGAAAAGATTTTAGAAGAAAATGCCAAAGACTTAAAAGAAGCTTTAGTTTTATTAGAAAAAAAAGAACTAAAACCATCTGTTTATAGCAGATTAAAACTTGATGAAACAAAACTTCAAGATATGATTCATGAAATTGAGGGTGTAATTATGCTTGAAGATCCTGTTGGCAAAGTTTTAATTGAAAGAGAATTAGACGAAGATTTAATTCTAAAAAAAATAACAGTTCCAATCGGTGTAATTGGTGTAATCTTTGAAGCTAGGCCTGATGTTATTACACAAATTTCCGCACTTGCTATCAAATCAGGGAATGCAGTAATTCTAAAAGGTGGTAAAGAAGCAACAAACACAAACAGAGTTCTTTTAGGAATTTTAAATTCAGCACTAAAAGCTTTTCCTGAATTTCCAGACGGTGTTTTAAACCAAGTTTACACACACGCTGACGTTGAAGAAATGCTTAAAGCTGACGAAGATATTGATTTGATTATACCTAGAGGGTCAAATCATCTTGTGAAATATATTAAAAGCCATACAAACATTCCAGTTTTAGGACACGCAGACGGAATTTGTCATATTTACATTGATGAAACAGCAAGCTTAGAAATAGCAAAAGCAGTTGTAGTTGATGCAAAATGCCAATATCCAGCCGCTTGTAATGCTGTTGAAACACTTTTAATCAATGATAAATTCAAATGGACAGTAGATTTGTTAGCTCACCTTAAAAATAATGGTATTGAGTTAATAGAAAAGCCTGCAACTTATGCTTATGAATATGGAGAAAAGAAATTAGCGTTAAGAACAGTTATTTCAACTGATGAAGCTATCTTTCATATTAACAAATTTGGTTCTCATCATACTGATTGTATTATCTCAAGAGATGAATCAAATATTGCAAAATTTATGAACGAAGTAGACTCTGCTGGAGTTTATGCAAATGTTTCAACTAGATTTGCAGATGGTTACAGATACGGTTTTGGAGCAGAAGTAGGAATATCTACAAACAAAACTCACGCTCGTGGACCTGTTGGCGTTGAGGGATTAACAATTTATAAATATACACTTGAGGGAAAAGGTCAAATCGTTGCAGACTATGCTTCTGGTAAAAAATCTTTTCATCATAAGGATTTAATCTAATATGAAAATTGGTGTTGTTGGACTTGGGCTAATTGGTGGCTCAATATTTAAAAAATTAAAAAAACTAAATTACCATGTAATTGGAATTTCTATATCTCAAAACGGAAAAGAATCAGATATAACAAGTAATTTACAAGCTCTGACAGATTGTGAACTTGTTTTTGTTGCAACTCCAATGAACAAAACAATAGAAAAACTTCATGAAATCGAAAAATTTGTTAATAAAGACACAATTGTTTCTGACTGTTGTTCGCTAAAAGAATTTTTAACAAAAGAAAACTTTAGTTTTAATTTCGTTCCATCACATCCTATGGCTGGAACAGAATTTAAAGGATATGATAGTTCCTTTGAAACTCTATTTGACGGAGCAAAGTGGGTTATTACACCAATAAAAGAAACAAATTATGAATTATTAGAAAACATTATAAAAGAAATGGGTGCAACACCAGTTATTACTACACCAGAAGAACATGATAAAGCAGTTGCATTAGTTTCACACATGCCTATGGTTTTATCTCAAGCATTAATGGAAGCTGTAAAAGACAATCCTTTAGCATTAAAACTTGCATCTAGCGGATTTAGAGATATGACAAGACTTGCACTTTCTAATACCGAGATGGCAAATGATATGGTAAAGATTAACCATAAAAATATCCAAGATTCTATTTTAAAACTGTATTCTGAACTTGGAGATTTAGTTAAAAATTATCCTGATAAAATCGAAGAAATAAAAAATTTAAGAGAAAAAATGTATACGAACGGAAAAAATATTTTATAAAAAAAAGACACAAGCCAAAAGCTTGTGCCTCTTTTAAATACAATTCTTTTATTCTTTAATTTCACCTTGTTGATTTTCTGGTGCTTCAAGAGAAGCTTTTTGACTATCTGTTAGAACACCTGAAATCCCAACTTGGTTTCTACCGTGTTCTTTTGCATAATACAAGCCATCATCCGCAACCTGAATAAGCTCTTGATTAGTTTCGCCATCCATTGGGAATGTAGAAACACCAACACTTATTGTTACGTGTTTTTCCTGAGTTGCATTCAATTTAAACATTCTTTCAGCAACTGCTTTACGAACTCTTTTTGCATTAAACAAGGCATCTTCTTTATCGGTATTTGTAAGAATAACGCTCATTTCTTCACCACCATAACGGCAAACTATATCTGTTGCACGAACGTTACGCTTAATTGTTTGAGCTACTTGTCTTAATACAGCGTCACCGGCTTGGTGACCATAAGTATCGTTAAAGCTCTTAAAGTGGTCAATATCAACAATAATCAAAGAAACATGACCATTATATCTTTTTGATGAATCAATATTCATTCTAAGTTGGTCTTGGAAATATCTGTGGTTGAATAATTCTGTTAAACCATCTGTAGTTGCTAATTTGTACTGATAATCAAAGTCACGAGATTTGATGATGTATTTAATTATGTAAGAAATAACAAATATAGAAATTATCGCAATTATAGGTAGAACTAAATCTAACCAAATATTTGCAAATAGCATAATTAAGTTTGCAAATATTGAATAAGCAATTAAAGTTGAAACTGCCGTTGTAATAGCAACTGAGTTTGAATTAGTTCTAAGAACAACAGTACCAACTATTGCAACCAATAATAAGGTTACAAGAATATTTGTTGCTGGAGTAACTTTATGAATAAAATTACCATCGATAAAGTTGTTCATAAACGTAGCGTAAATTTCAACCCCAGGATAAGTTTCGCCAGTACCTGTTACAGGCGTACTCTTTATATCGCCTAAACCTGATGTTGTAGTACCTACAAAGATAATCTTATTATTGAAATCATAAGTTTCATCAATTTGTTCACCATTCATAAGTTTTACAAGCTTATACAATGGAATATGTTGAAAAGTTTTACCATCAGATGGTCCATACCAATTAAGGATTAAACCGCCATCTGTATTTATAGGTAACTTTTTGTTTCCAATTAAAATATTTGAATTTTTATCAATAGAAATTGTGTTATAAGAAGTTTTATCAAGTTTTGATTGATAATTCAAAGCAGTTAAAAATGCTAAATTTGGATAAAAATCGTTTTGATATTTTACAACAGCTGGAAATTCTCTAATAATGCCGTCGGCTGAACGTACAACATTTAGAATACCAACTTTAATATTACTGTTCAAAATTTGAGAAATAATTGCTCTGCAGTTTGAGAATGTAATAGTATCAAAATCAACGTCAGATTTATTATTAACAGTAATTTGTAATCTTGCTGGTAAATTAATTGGCTCTCTAACATCATAAGCCATATTATCAAAACTCATACCTGTAATAACATTATCGTAAGAGTTCATAGCTTGTGTGAGTTTATTATCAGCTCCAACGTTTTTCTTCATAGATGAAACAAACATCAAATCAAAAGATATAGAGGTTGG
This sequence comes from Cyanobacteria bacterium UBA791, assembly GCA_002297005.1. Lineage (GTDB taxonomy): Bacteria > Cyanobacteriota > Vampirovibrionia > Gastranaerophilales > Gastranaerophilaceae > UBA791. The sequence continues at coordinate 37,807 of DBIX01000073.1, forward strand.
ATTTTGAGCTTCAATATAATTGATTAAGTCAGCATAAACACCTCTATCTAAAGGCCATTCACCATACTTTGTAGTTAAATATTCATAACTCGCATCATCAATCGTAATTAAGACAATGTCTTTATTTGCCTTATGAGTTTTTGATGTCACTTGAATTTTCTGTCTAAAGTCGAAAGTTTTATTTTCAACCATATTTAAGAAATCATAAATATGAGTAACCTTTAATACAAAAATAAATACCGCAAAAATAACCGCAACCATAAGAGCATAAAGGCAAATAGTTGCTATCTTATTATTTTTGAAAAAATCTTTTATAACATCTAACATATAATTATCCCTACAAATATCTAGTCTAGTAAATTATTTGTTATTAGTATAATTTACTCGTAGAGTTTTTGCAAGAAAAAGTTTCTCAATCATACGATTTTCAAAAATATGATTATTCACCTTTAGGACATCTGTTGTATGTGCCAGTTCATCTGGTTTTTGTAAATAATTTAATAAGCATTCTTCGTGTATGTTCATATTACTATTTTGCTATAAACTTCAATTAAAACATCAACCCATAGATGAATTTTAGGGGTGTACACCCTCAACCGTTTAGAGGAAACTCAATATAACTAAAGTTAAAAAAAATAAATAAATACTTGATAATTTAAATTTATTGATTAGAATGAGATTATAGATAACAAAAAGTGAGGTAGAAAATGAAAGACGGAATTCATCCAGATTATAAAAAATGCACAATCAAATGTGTATGCGGTAACGAAATTGAAACAGGTTCAGTAAACCAAAACATGACAGTTGAAATTTGTAACAACTGCCACCCATTCTATACTGGACAACAAAAAATCTTAGACTCTGAAGGTAGAGTTGAAAGATTCAAAAAAAGATACGGTCAAAAATAAGATTTTGTATTTTATTTTAAGAAACTTTAAAATTATATCCGATTTGAAAAAATCGGATATAATTTTTTTTATACAGAGGAGAATAAAATATGAATAATAATAAACCAATAGTACATTTAATATCTAAGCCTGATAATATGCTTAGAACAATTTATACAGCATGCAGAACTTGTTATAGTGCAGACATGCCTTTTAATATTTATGAAAAAGCGGAAGACGAAGAAAAAATGTTGAAACTTGTAGAAAGAATTATTTCTTCAGGTCACTACTCAACTATTGAACACATTCAAGTAAGTTTTGCTATTTCAAACGTATCAAGAGCATGCACACACCAATTAGTTAGACATAGACACATGTCTTTCTCTCAAAAATCTCAAAGATACGTTAAGGAAAAAGGTCAATTTGATTACCTAATTCCACCAACCATTGAAAAAAATCCAGAATTGAAAGAAAAATTTGAAAACTTCATGCAAGAAATTTCAAATAAATATTTAGAATTTACAGAAGCAGGTATCCCAGCAGAAGATGCTAGAGCCGTTTTACCAAACGCTTGTGCCACATCACTTGTAGCAAGTTTAAATTTAAGAGAACTTATTCATATTGCAAACCTTAGATTATGCTCTAGAGCACAATATGAAATCAGAACGATGGTAAAAATGATGTGTGACGAATTAATCAAGGAAGAACCTTGGCTAAAAGCATATCTTGTACCAAAATGCGAATCAAATGGTTTTTGCGACGAAGACAAATGTTGCGGACGCAAACCAAGACTAGAAGATTTAAAAAACGCATAAGCTATTTTGAAAGCTGACCAAAGAATTGTTTTGTGATAAGTTGTGAATACTTATCACTTTGGTTTGCAGAAACTAGGATTTTATTATTTTCACCCTCAGTTTCAACAACAGCAACCATACCATTTAAACTGCCCATTGGTAGTTTTTTAACTTTTGCTGTAAATCTTGCACATGGAACAGTTTTACCGTAAGCTTTGATTTTTCCACGAGAAGTAATTTTAAATTCGCTCGGAGTGATTGATTTGGCACGTTGTTTTCTTATTAAACGCATCATTTTTTCTTCTAAATCATCACTTTTTATATCTTCTTCAGTTAGTAAAGTTTCTTTTGTATCAAGAATAATAAATTTTTGACCACTTGCGTTGTGTTCGGCTAAAACACCTTTGTAACCAAAGAAATTCATAGATTTATCAATTTCAAATTCTGAATCAAGTTTTGAAAAATCACCTAAACTAGAACTATTTTCAATAGGATTTTTGCCCTCAAAATATTTTGAAACATTTTGGCTAACCCAATCAGGACCGCCAATTGAAACAAAACCAATAACGGCAAACGATAAAACTAACATATTTACGAATTTTTTAAAGCACCCCATATTGAAATCCTTGTTACTTTAAAATAAGATATATCTAGGGATATATTATAATAATGACAAAACAAGAAATCAACTACATAAAAAGTTCAGAAGTTAATATTGATGACGCAACGCCAGTCATGAAGCAATATTTAGAGATAAAAAGAGAACATCAAGACGTTATACTTTTATATAGACTTGGTGATTTTTACGAAACTTTTTTTGAAGATGCACTTACTATGTCAAAAGTTTTGGAAATAACTTTAACAGGAAAAGACTGTGGACAAGTTATAGGTAGAGTTCCACTTGCTGGTATTCCTGCAAAAGCTATCGATGGATATTTAGAAAAACTTATCAATAATAATTATAAAGTTGCTATTTGCGAACAATTAGAAGACCCTAAATCTGCAACAGGTTTGGTAAAAAGAGGTGTTACTAGAATTGTTACTACTGGAACAATTACAGATAGTGAACTACTTCAAAAAGACAAAAACAATTATATTTGTGCACTTGTAGAAGACAAAAAAACTAACATGTTTGGCTTTTGCTATGCTGATATTTCAACTGGTGAATTTAAGCTAACTCAAGCACCGCTTGATTTAATAAAAGGTGAACTTGCTCGTATCAATCCATCAGAAATCATTGGTCCATCAAAGGATTTGAAACTTCAACCTTTTCAAATAGTGCCAGAACAAAAAATTGATTTGCCTGATGAAATTGTTGAAAAATACAACTGTTCACTTATTCCGAATAATGTATTTGAAGAAAAATTTGCATACAATAACTTAAAAAGTTTATATAGCGTTCAAACGCTTGAATCCTTTGGCTACAACGAAAACAAACTGGGATTTAGAGCTGGAGCAGCACTTTTATCATATATTTGGGAGAATTTAAAAGATAATTTCACAAAATTCGATAAGCTATCAACTTATGAACTTAAAGACTTTGTCATTATTGATTCAGGAACAAGAAGAAACCTAGAATTAACAGAAACGCTAAGAGAAAGAAACAAATATGGCTCACTTCTTTGGGCTATTGATAAAACAAAAACTAACATGGGTGCAAGACTTTTAAGAAACTGGATTTGCCAACCGCTTAAAAATCTTGATAAAATCAATGAACGTCTTGATATTGTTGAAGAATTGATGCAAAAATCAGAAATAAGAAATACTCTAAGAGATAAATTTGAAGATGTTTATGATATTCAAAGAATTGCAACAAAAATCAATAATAATACAGCAACTCCAAGAGATTACATTAGTTTAAAAAATTCTTTATATAACATTCCTCAAATTGCAGAACTTTCTGATAGTTTAGACTGCAATATTTTAGAAACCATAAAGAATAACGAAACAGAATTAACAGAATTATGCCATATTATTGATAGAACTATCGTTGACGACCCACCGCTTCAAATAAAAGACGGTGGAATAATCAAAGAGGGCGTTAATGGCGAATTGGATTATTTAAAAAATGCCGTTGAAAACCAAGAAGAATGGCTAAGAAATTTTGAAGAAGAAGAAAAAGAAAAAACAGGTATTACAAAGTTAAAAGTTGGATATAACAAGGTTTTCGGATATTTTATTGAAGTTACAAATTCATACTTAAACCTTGTTCCAGAGGATTATATCAGAAAACAAACCCTTACCGGTGCTGAAAGATTTATCACAGATAAATTGAAAAAGCACGAGGATATTGTTTTAACTTCGCAATTCAAATCAAAAGAACTTGAATACAAATTGTATTCGGACTTCAAAAACTACACAAAAGAATATGTAGAAACAATTAGAGAAGTTGCAGAATGTATAGCAAGAGCCGATGTTTTATCAAACTTTGCTCAAATAAGCTTGGAAAATAATTACGTAAAACCAACAATGGACGAATCATTAGACTTCTTTGTAAAAAATGGTAGACATCCAGTTTTGGAAAAAATTTTACCAATGGGAACTTATGTATCAAATGATTTAGAGCTATCAAAAAATGATACACAATTTATGATTTTGACAGGTCCTAACATGGCTGGTAAATCAACTTATATGCGTCAAAACGCATTAATTTTAATTCTTGCACAAACTGGTTGTTTTGTTCCAGCAGATAGTGCAAAAATTGGTATTGCAGATAAAATTTATACAAGAGTTGGAGCAAGTGATGATTTAACTCTAGGTCAATCAACATTTATGGTAGAAATGATTGAAACCTCTTACATTTTGAATACTGCAACAGAAAGAAGCTTTATTTTACTTGACGAAATCGGCAGAGGTACAAGCACATACGACGGTGTTGCAATTGCTTGGGCAGTTGCAGAATTTATTGCAACAAAAATCCAAGCTAGAACAATCTTTGCGACACACTATCACGAATTGAACGTTATGACAAAAACATATCCTATGATTAAAAATTATAGAATAACAGTTGCAGAACAAAACGGTGAAATCGAATTTTTAAGAAAAATTGTACAAGGTGGAGCAAGCCAAAGTTACGGTATTCAGGTAGCAAAAATGGCTGGTTTACCAAAAGAAGTTGTTAGCCGTTCAATGGATTTAATGACAAAAATGCAAAAAGATTTTTCAAGAAATCTTACACAACGAAAGAAATCACTTTCAAACGAAAGCGACGAAACGCAACTTAATTTGTTTTAACATTGTTGTTATAACAAATGAAATAGTGATACAATAAACAAATAATTAATTGTTAAGGAGTACAGACACATGGATAAAAAACAAGCTAAAGTTATAAAAAGTACCTTAAAAGCTCTTGGTAAAAAGAATTTGTCATTGATTATACACGGTGGAAGTTTCCCATCAAGAAAAGGTGAAAACACAGGTTTTGGTACTCCAAACTCAAATGGTGCAAAAGATTTAATCGATTATATTTCAGGTGTATTTAATTCTATCCAACTTGGACCATCAGGTAAAACAAAAAGTTGCGATTCATCACCTTATACAAGTACAATTTTCTCAAACAATCCATTGTTTGTAGACTTGAAACAATTAACAACAAAAGACTGGGACCACATTTTATCAGAAGAAACATTTAATAAGATTGTAGAAGAAAATCCAAATAAAGATGTTGCAAAAACAGCTTACGCATATATTTACAAAGCTCAAGATATTGCATTAAAAGAAGCTTTTGAAAACTTTAAAACAAGCGATAAATTGAAAAAAGCAAGAAAAGAATTTGAAGTTTATAAATTGGAAAACAAATTCTGGTTAGAAACAGATGCTTTGTATTCAGCTTTATCAATCGAACATAGCAACGACTACTGGCCACTTTGGCAAAACGAAACAGATAAAAATTTATATGATCCAAAATCTTATGAGGATCAAGCTGAAAACTCTCATAGATTGGATGAAATCGAAAAGAAATACGCTGACGAAATTGAATTTTATATGTTCGTACAATACGTAATTTCAAAACAAAACGACGAAACAAAACATTATGCAAAATCTAAGAAAATCAAAATGATTGCAGATAGACAAGTAGCATTCTCCGATAGAGATACTTGGGCATACAAATCAATGTTCTTAGATGGTTGGTCATTAGGTTGTCCACCTGATTATTTCTCAAAAAATGGTCAAGCATGGGGATTTCCTGTAATGAACCCTGAATTACTATTCAAAAAAGATGGCTCACTTGATAAGGGCGGAATCTTGATGAAAAACTTATTCAAAAAAATGTTCAAAGAAAACCCTGGGGGAGTTAGAATTGATCATATTGTAGGTTTGATTGACCCATGGGTATATAAATCAAATGCAACACCAAGAGTTGAAGATGGAGCAGGCAGATTGTATTCTTCACCAGAGCACTCTGAACTTTCTAAATTTGCTATTCCAACAGAAGCAAATTTAAACCCTGATGCAACTCCTGATAACGAACAAAGAATTGTTAACTTAACAGAAAAACAAATAAAAGAATATGGTAGATTAATTGAAAAAATCGTTATTGCAGCAGCAAAAGAAGAGGGTTTGAGTAAAAACGACATCGTTTGCGAAGACCTTGGAACATTAACAAATCCAGTTGCAGCAGTAATGAAGAAATATGATTTATTAGGTATGAGATTAACACAATTCGTCGTACCAACAATGGAAGACCATCCATACAGAATGAAAAATGTTCCAAAAAGAACTTGGATGATGGTTGGTACACACGATAACCAACCTATCAAACGTTGGGCAAATTCGTTGGTTAATACTCACGAAGCATATTTACACGCAAAAAATCTTGTAGAAGATTTATATTCTTACGTTAAAAACAAGGACGACGTAATTGTAAGATTAACTCAAGATGCAAACTTCTTAGCAGAAGCAAAAATGGTTGAATTATTTGCGTCACAAGCTGAAAATATTCAAATCTTCTTTACAGATTACTTCAATATTAACGAAACATATAACACACCAGGAACATCTGGCGATAAGAACTGGTCACTAAGATTAACAGATGATTTTGCTAATTTAACACCAATCAACTTGCCACTAATCTTGAAAAAAGCTATATTGGCAAGAGGTGAAGAATTTGCACACAAAAATCACAAATTGGTTGAAAAACTAGAAGAATTTGAAACTCTATGAAGAAAATCTTACTGCTAATTTTCACATTTTTAGTATTTGTTTTGCCGATACAAGCAGAACCTATTACTAATGATGCAAAGTTAGAATACAATCAGGGCATAGATTATTATAAAAACGGGGAATACGATAAAGCCATGGCATCTTTCAGACGTGCCATAAATTATTCACCTGATTATATTGACGCGTATTATAATTTAGGTGCAATTCTTGAGTACCTAAACCAATATGACTACGCACTAGAAATGTTTAAACAAATCATATTGAGAAACCCTGAAGATGCGGAAGCTGTATACAAAGCTGGTCAAATGGCGGTAAAAATTGGAGATTATCGACAAGCCTCAGAATACTTGAACCTTGTTCCAATGCAGTCAAAATACTATAACTCTGCAATAAAATTACTAAACCAAATCGGCTCAGGCAGAAGTACTTCAACAAATAGAAAATCAGATAATACGAACTTTGATACAAATTTGTTCGAAAATCTATCAAGCCCAACTGGAATTGCGACGGACGTCTATGGAAACCTATATGTAGCACATTACAATACAAACGCTATAACAAAAATTGCATGTGATAATACAAGAACTGTATACATTAAGGATTCAAAAATAAATGGTCCTGTTGCAATGACAATTGACCTCGAGGGAAATCTTTATGTATCAAATTATAATTCGGGAAATGTTATCAAGATAAAACAAAACAGAGAAATTTCTGTACTTATTGGAAACCTTAAAAAACCTTATGGGCTGTTTTTAAGAGATGATATTTTGTATATTTCCTTGCAAGGACAAAATGCTGTTTTAAAATACAAATTAAAGGTCTAAATTATCTAAAATCTTTGATGTTGAAAAAGCTTTATTTAGCGTGTAAAAATGTAGACCTGAAACCATTTTTGATTCAATTAACTGTTGACATTGTTCAGTTGTAAAATCAATGCTTAACTTTTTAATATCATCAGAATTATCCTTGTATTTGTTAATTCCGTCTAGGAGCTTTTTAGGAATAGAAACTTTTGCCATTTCCATCATTTTAGAAAACTGTTTATAACTTAAAATTGGCAAAACCCCAAACACTATTGGAACATTGATATTTTGTTTTTGTAATTTTTCATAATAGTTAAAAAATTTATCATTATCAAAACACATTTGAGTAAAGATAACTTCGCCACCGGCTTGGATTTTGCGTTTTAAGTTTTGAATATCTACATCAAGACTTGGTGCATCAATGTGTGCTTCAGGATAACCGGCAACTGCAATTGATAGATTTGTTTCAGACTTTATAAACTCAACTAATTCATTTGCATATCTAAAATCACGATAACAAACTGTTATGTCTTGTGGCTCATCACCTTTTAGAGCCAAAATATTTTTAATTTCAAGTTTTTCAATTTCTGATAAATATTTTTCTATATCTTCTTTTTTAGAACAAACGCACGTAAAATGAGGCATTACGTTCAGTTCTAGGTTGTTTTTAATATGAGATACGATTTCAAAAGATTGATTACGATTAGAACCACCAGCTCCATACGTAACTGAAACAAGACTTGGGTTATATTTCTTTAACTTTTCAAGTTCTGAATATAAAGACGATAACTTTTCGCCAGATTCATCATTCTTTGGCGGAAAAATTTCATAAGATATAACAGTATTATTTTGGGAATAAATATCTCTTAAAAACATATCTAAATTATATCACGAAAGGTTAATAATTAAAAAAGAACCTCATAATCTTGAGGTTCTTTTTTAGCCGTTTTGACAGTATGTAAATGATCTTTCGATGTTCTTATCAATCAAGCTTTGAACTGAGCTTTGTTCTGTTTGTAATGCACTCAA